>BTID01000009.1:0-17803 GCA_036245275.1 Termitinemataceae bacterium | reverse complement strand
TTGATGAAGATGAATGGAAAATATTGTATTGCATGGCAAATAAAACAAAAACTCCACCTGAAGAAGTGTATCCCATAAAAGATGCTGTAACATTTTTAGGATGGTTAGGCGGACCCAAACGAGCACCCAGCGATGGACCGCCAGGTGTAAAAACGATTTGGCTAGGACTTTCAAAACTTTACACTATGATTGAATATCACAAGTACACCCCTGACAAATTCACCCAAGAAAATTTTACGCCATAGAAAGTTGTGGGTCAAGTTTAGCGCTCTGCGGCGGGGATTTTTATTATATCATGAAATGTATTTTACATGGAAAAAATTGTTGCACCCATTTTCGCGCAAATCGCCGGATGCTTCAAAATCATTTTACAGCTTAATTTTTGACACACCCTTATCCGGTTTTGCCGCAGCCTTGACCATCACCAAGCATTGATAGTTTTGTATGCAGAGCATGGTAAAACGCCGCTCTGTCTGATGCAATTAAATGTGTTTTGTAGGATGTCTTTTTTATTTTTACCAGATCGTTTGTTTCAAGAGCTTCTGTAACCTGACCGTCAATCGTTAGCAACACGCCGCTGCGCTGATCCGGATCGATCTTAATGGTAAGCGGATCGCCTGCGGTTAAGACCAAAGGACGGTAAAGCAATGTAAATGGGCAAATTGGATTAAGGATAATTGCTTCCATTTCCGGATCCAGTATTGGACCGCCGGCAGATGCGCAGTATGCGGTTGATCCGGTTGGCGTTGCCGCAATTAAGCCGTCCGAACGGTATGAGCCCAAGTGCATATTACTTGATGCTGCTTGCAGGCGGATAGTTTTTGCTATACCGGATGCAGAAATTACAGCATCGTTTAATGCTGAAAGATTAAAAACCTGTTTTCCGGCACGTTCAACGCTAACATCAAGCATTATGCGGCTGGAAATCTGAGCTTTGTTATTTTGCCACAGTGTAAAAACTTCCAGCCATTTTGATGGGTGAACCGATGCAATAAACCCTACAGTCCCCAAATTAATCGGCAATATGGGCACATCAAATGCAGCGACACTTCGCGATGCAAACAATACCGTGCCGTCTCCGCCTAAACTAAAAGCAATGTCATAATCAGGATGAGTTACAGTTTTATCGGTATACGAAAGAAAAAATGTTTCGATTCCTTGTTTTCCCAATACAATTTTAATTTCGTTTGCCAGTTTTTGTGAAGCTGATTTTTGCGGATTTACGATTAACAACACTTTCATTTTTTACAAACCGTGCGTTCAGTATAGACATAAGTATCAATTTATTACAGCCCCCTTTATGCAACTGCATATCACCCGCCTCTGCTTACAGCAATTGCAAAATCTACTGCACTTTGTGTAATGCCGAGCCGTTTTGCTATCTCCTGTTTAGAAAGTCCTAAGGCAGCAAGCCGTGCCGCCTGGTCAGGTACATCAGAAACAGGCGCTGCCAAAGTTGGCTGTTGAATAGTTTCTGTGCCGGTATCATCATCATTCAAACCGTTAGACGAAAACAGATCTTCTTCCGTACTTTTTTGTTTGATAAAATTTTTTTTCCCCAACTCGCGGTATGCAGATTCCATTGCCTGTTGCTTTGCTTCTTTTACTTTGCTAATCGTTTGCTCAGTTTCTTGTATGCCGCGCACTTCGTTATGGTATAACAAAATACGTTTATCAATATCGGCTAACAATTGCTTTAAGTTGTTGATACGCTCTTTTATAAGCTCAGAATCGCGATCTGTTATGCGATCAACTTCATTGATCAGCATATTAACTTCTGTGCGGACTTTTTCGATTATAAAATCATGCGATGTACGTTTTTGGATATAAAAAAAAAGAAAGATTCCCGCACCTACACTTACCAATAAAGCTATCGAAGCAAATATATATGCAGCCACATGCTATCCTTTTAAGTCAACATAGTTGCCAAGATCCGGATCTTTTATAACACCCTTTTTACCTTTGTCTGCAATTGCATATTCATCTTTTTTGGGGTGTTTGTTTTTTTCTTTGTTGCCGGAAGATGTGTCATTATCTTTATCTTTTATACCGATAAGATTTTCATCTTTTGTTTCTTGCACAGATTTTTCTTTTATTAGACTCTGTTGATCGGATATTAAATCGTTTACCGATCTTTTTAATGCAGCACCTTCTTTTTGTGCAGCAACATCTTTGCTTATCGTATCAAGTTGAGAAAATAATAATTGTAGATCCATAGGTTGCAACACCAATTATTATTCCTTTTTTGAGGTATCTGTTTTTATGTCGACATATTTTTCTGCGCGTATTAAATGATTTTCTGAAATGAATGTAACTGCTTTGTATTCCGTTCGAATAACTTCTTTTAGTTCACGGATTATTATAACAACACCATTGTAAACTTTTACAGAAGCAGAAACACGTCCCATCATATCAAGCTCTTCCAGATGTCTATTGATTTGTTCTATACGCTCGTTAATTCCTGCAACTTCTTTTACTAACACTTTTCGCCTTTCTACTAATTCATCAAAGTATACCTCTTTTTCCGGAGGTAATTCCTTACGTTGTTGTTTTATACCAATCAGTGTTTGGTAGTTAAGCTGAACGTCATCAAACTCTGCAGTAAGAATATCACGTCTTGCTGTAATCTCATCAAGTTCTGCTTTGCTTTTTGGATCGACACCAACTTCACAAATTGTTTCTGTATTACCGCCGGGGCTGCCTATTGAGCGTGCGCATATTTCTTCGCCTGCGCGCAACCTTCCACCTATAATAGCTGCGCGTTTGCCTTCGCAAATAATTCGTTTTGCAGCATCGACTGTAGAGTTTATAATGCCGTCGGAAACCACCACCATATTTCCGCAATACACATCGGCGTTTTCTATAAACTTAACCCATAACGAGCATCCTGCGGTTACTTTTGTGCCTTCCTTACCTGTAATACCTTGCCGCACAACTATGTCGGCTTCTGAATTTAGCGATGCCTTGTCAACAGTACCGTATACTTCGATATTGCCTGATGCCTTTACGCTAAAACCTTCTTCCACGTTACCTGTAACAACGACATTCCCCAAGAATTCTATGTTGCCTGTTTTTAGATTTACAGAACCTTCAACAGTAAGCACAGACTCAACATTTATTTTTGAATTAGTGATTACGACTTGTCCGTTAATATCAGCAAGAATTGTAAGTCCGTCCTCGCCAAAGTGGACATTTTTACCAAGCGTAACTACAACATCTTTTCCATCTTTTGCAGGTAGTGATTTTCCAATGACAGTAAAGCCCATTTCGCCAAACTGCGCCGGCATTACCTTTGCAAGTTTTTCGCCTTCAAAAACATTTTGTATAATATTTAATTCTTTAAAGTTGACCTTGCCATCGCTTGTTTCTTTTAGGCGCACTTTGTTTTGATCAGTTTCAAAATAATATTCGACATAAGAATTCAAACCATCGACCGGTTTTTTACCGACTGCAACACAGAGCTTTTCTCCAAACACAGGTCTGTCTGCAAGGTTGTGCAAATAGTCTTCCATAATTCCATAAGTAACATCATTGCTATTAAGGGCGTTTATGTAGTCTTCATAACGCAAATCTGCACCACCCTTTCCCGGAGCGCTTACTTTTATAAATGCCTTCATGTCCTGTTCGCCGATTTCTACTTCCAGCGTACTGTCACTAAGAGCTACGTGCTTGTATTCAGCCACATTTACATAAGTGCCGTTTGCTTTTTTTACAACTTGAGCTATCATGTTATGATCTATTGAAATGGGGGAACGCGCCTCAATTAGCGACAGCGCCTCAGTAGCGGAAACCTTTTCGCCGCGACCGATTGGTGATATAACTTTTAAATATATACCATCGTGACGTGCTTGCACAAAAGCTTCGCCATTTTTTTCTTCGATGATTTCTTCTTCTGTATCCAAAAGCTCTTCGAATTCCAAAGCAGCTTTTGCTTCTTTTGATTTTTTTATTTCCGGGCGTTCCCATGCACGTATTTTGCAATAGTTACGACCTATGCCTAAAATCGAAATTTCTTTTTGCAGTATTTCGTATTCAAGATGACGTATTGGAACATCTAAAAGGCTGGCGGCTTGGTCTAATGCTAACTCGAAACTCTCGCCTTCTGCCTCGATAGCTTGTACGCTACGATCTTCTTCCAAACGTTCTTTGACGGCTGCTTGTAAACGCGCAAAATCAACCATTGCCTTGCCGCTACATTATGCCCTTTCGGACATTTTTCAATTTTGCACGAATCCGCACCATAGCGTTCGAATGAAGTTGCGAAACACGGGATTCTGTTATATCCAAAACTTGACCAATTTCTTTTAAGGTAAGGTCTTCGTAATGATACAGAATGACAATTTTTTTTTCTTTTTCTGGTAATTGGTTTATGACATCAAATACAATGCGCCGTATTTCATTTCGCTCAACAATAACATCGGGTTTTAATGTATCAGGACCTTCAATGCTGTCTTGAATTGATACCTTATCGTTTTCATCGCCTGAAAACCAAACATCATTAAGCGAAAGCACGGACGTTCCTGAAATTTTTACCAAGGTCTTAATATATTCGGTTTCGTCCATTTTGAGGTATTCAGCAACCTCCTGATCGGTCGCTGTTCTTCCGTGTTGTGCTTCCAAAGTACTGACGGCTTCTTCAACATCTCTGATTTTTTGGCGTACCGAGCGCGGAACCCAGTCAATATCACGCAAGGCATCATAAATAGCACCGCGTATGCGGACAACAGCATAAGTTTTAAACTTTACATCTTTTGCAGGATCATATTTTTCTATGGCGTCTAACAGTCCAAAGTTTCCGTAACTAACCAGATCGTCAAAATCAACTGTAGCCGGCATGCCATCGTGTAGCTTTCCTGCAACATATTTGACAAGCGGAGCGTACTGTCGAATAAAAGTTTCACGAATCCTTGGGTCTTTATTTTTTTTATAATCGCCCCAAAGCTCATCTTCTGATTTTTCATCCAGAAGGTTTTTTGGCATAAACTAATTATCATCCTTTTTTAACAAAGTTTGTATCGCACCCGCTGCTTTTTTACCGTCAACTTCAAAGTCTAATTTGTTTCCGCTGTATTTTCCCATTGACATTTCCACCATTCCATTGTCCATATCATATTCCGACCCCTTTGAATCGGAACTTGATGCCGAAGTCTTAATATAAGATGAATTTGAACTGTCAAGTCCGGGCAAACCCGGAATAAAATCGCCAATATCCAAGTCATCTTTTTTTTGCGGAAAAGTTATTACTCCGCCAGTATCATCATACACATTTTTTGTATTTTGGTCTAGCCCTTTTCCTTCTGAATCAGGAAAAGAGTCAACATCCTCAAATTCTTCAACATAGCTATCATCCGTCAATGTCTCCGCAGGCGGGGCTTCTTGCTCTGCCTCATCTGTGCCTTCCGCCGCCAATTCTTCCTGCTCATCAGTAAAAGCTATGTCGTCGGTATCATCAGGACCGAGATCAATTGAAAAATCATCCCCTACGTCGACGTCAACATTTTTACCAAGCAGATCGTCAGCATCATTTTCTTCAGAATCCGAATCAGCGTCTTTTAGAAGAAATTTTTTAAAGACATACTGCACCCCAGCTGCAATCCCAAAAAAAGCTACGGCAAAAATCAATCCGCGCAGAAGAGAAACGGTAAACGTTGATCTACCTATAAGTCCCAACAAAAATGAAAGCAAAAAAGTGCCGGCAGCAATAATACCTGCAAGCTTTGGATCGATCAAACTTTCCCCTCCACTTTTATATTTGCGTCCGACACGGCTCGAACGTGCCACCTGCGGATTCGAAGTCCGCCGCTCTATCCAGATGAGCTACGAACGCATGTGCCTGTATAATTTTCTAATATTAAGCCGGTCTAAGCAAGCCCTTTGATGGGTTGGGTTTGCAGCAACTAAAAATTCATGCCGATTGCAAGTTTGAATGTGGAGCTGTTGGTAAAGTTTTTTATATCGCGTATTTCGTCTTTGCTGGTGTCCTTTTTGTATTCACGCCATGTTTTATTATATTTGCTGTAAAAATTGATGCCCCACAAGTATTGTGCATCAATAAACAATCTTTTTGCCAGCGGATAACGGACATCAAGACCAAATTTAGCTGTAATTGAGCTTAAATCAATAACTTTGCCTCCATAAGGTTTGTAACCGTTATTTTGATCTCTGTAAACAATGCCAGTATTTATCTTCTCCCCCGAAGTATCTGTTCTTACCTCCCCTTTGCCAATTCTGTTGCCGTCATCATCCTTTGCCGTTAGCACCATATCAAACTGCAATCCGGCAACAGGAGCAAGCGTCAATCCGCTTTTACCTAGTTTAAACGGAAATTTACCCAATAAAGCAAGACCTAGCTCAAGTCCTGTCCAGTTTTGCCTGGCATAGTATATATTTGTTCCTAAACCGTTCACTCCGGAAAATGATATATCAAATTCACCGTATTTGGCATCAAAAAAAAGAAACCCGCCAATAGAATTCTTGGAATAATGTTTATAGGATTCTGTTTTAGTTTCAGTGTTTTCAACATAACCCCCAAGCGGATCGTATTCAGACTGCGGATTAACATATTTAATGGTATCTTTGCCATGTGTGGAAATGCCTGTAACGCCAAGACCGCCGCTAAACATTCCGCCGTTTTTATTGCTTGCCGCTTTGCTATCTGCTTTTTTGGACTGTGCAAAGGCAGGTATGGACACTGTGATAAAAACAATTATTAAAATTGCAGGAAATTTTTTCATTTTGGCCTCCGTTTATTTTAATCCTGTCATTATCAATTATGGTATAATTGAAAAAAGAAAAAAACAAGTAACCGAATTAACATTGGTGGCTGGTGACTGGCACTTTTAAATTTTGGTGTCAGTCACAACATCATCTTCAGCTTAAGAGCTTAAACCTGAAAAGCGTGATCCATCGCAATCTTGCGGGACATCAGTTTTCAGAGATACCTTAAAAAAAAAAAAAAAACAACAAAAATACACCGCCGCCGCAGAGCGGCGGGGATTTTTGTTTAATAGATCGCTATTAATCTTATTTCTCGTACCACAACTTGGGCAACATAGTGCCGCCTGTAGTGCCGACTTTCCAGTACTTTCCGCTGCCTGAGCCGTCTCCTGTGCCCCATTCGGCGGAATCACCGGTGCTGGGGGTAAAGTAATCGGTAGTAAATTTACCTACATTGTCTTCGCTCCCCGTCCATCCTATATCGGTAGATTCATCACCTTTCCAATAGGAAGCACTAACAGCTAAGTGTGTTTTGGCATCGTCATCCATTGCGTACACTATGTACCCATATTTACCCACAATGCCATGGTGATAAGTGCCGCCAGTTACACTGCCTGTGTTGTAACTGGCAGTAATTGTATACAGACCATCATTTGTATAAGTACCGCAGACACCAATCAAACCGCCTGTGTAAGTTCCTCCTTGAACGTTAGCTAAATTATAACAAGCGGTTATATATTGGCGATAAGTTCCACTAATTGCCAATATTCTTCCCACCAAGCCGCCTGTTGTAGAGCTACCCACAACCGCTCCTGCATTGTAACATCCAGTCATATTAGCAAGATACAAATAGCCTGCCACGCCGCCTGTAGGTGCTTGGCTTGCTGTGTTTTGAACTTCGCCCAAGTTGTAACATGCTGTAATATCAGCGTAAAAATAGCCTACTACACCCCCGATTCCGGCAGAATCGCTTGTTCCGCCATTGCCTTTAACACTGCCGGTATTGTAACAAGCAGAAATATTAAAATTCGCTGAGGCAGCAAAACCAATGATGCCGCCTAGACCTTGTCTACCGTTAATATCAGCACCATTTGAACAATTGTTAATGGAGCCTGTGCTGTCGCTCGCACTCCTAGCCAATAGTCCGCCGACATAATCAACGCCTGTAACCGAACCGGAAGCGATATGCACACCGGTGAAAGTTGCCGCGCCTGCGGCATAGCTGAATAGTCCCACATTGTTATCGCTTGGCTTATTGATGTAAAGGCGGGCAATCTTCTTGCCGTCTCCGTCATAAGTGCCTGTAAAAGGTGCAGTGTCCGTGCCTATTGGAATCCAATCAGGAACACCCGAAATACCGCTATCCCCCATAAAGTCGATGTCGGCTTCCTGTATGTAGTTGCCGTCCAATGCTCCGCTTATCAACTGAAACTCTGCGTAAGTGCCTATGGGTATTTTGCCGTCATCTGCAGGACGTAATCCCAGATTGCCTGAAGTGTCCAAATTGAATTTTAATTGGATAGCTGATGATCCTACTAGCCGTCCTACATAGCTTGTCTTAGATCCGGCCGTAATGCTAACGATAAGCGCTCCCCTAGGCGGGTATGAGGCAAGTTGGACAGTGCCGTCCGTTATCGTGCCGGATATAGATTTGGTGTTAGTGCTTGCCTGCGCCGGTTTTTCCAAGTAGTTTACCGTTAGCGTTGTTCCCGTGTAATCGCCTGAAACTGTGATCATTACGGTGGGTACTGCGGGAGGCTCATTGGGATTGTCGATTACTTCGATAATTTCTTCTGAATTGCTGCCACTGCGACAAGCGGAAAACAGCACAAACGCCGCTATAAGGGCGAGTACTAGTCCTGTAGGCTTAGAACGCCAACGGGGGGGGGGGTGAAAGCCAAGTCTGCTTTACACTTCTTTAAAAAAGCTGAATTCTTAAACATATTCATCTCCTGAAATTTAGATTTATGCCTACGGCACAACTTGAATATACTATATGTTGCAGAAAAAGTCTAGTACTCAAACCCGTTTGTTTTTACACCCTAACGGCTTTGCGCTTTCATACTCATGCGTTTTAATTGATGCGTCTTAAAGTACCACGATATGCCAAGCGGAGCCAGTGCCCCTACGAATGCAAGCGGGCTTGCAAAACATAGACCTACAAAACCAAAAATATTTGTTAAGAAAATTGCGGCTGCTGTGCGCATAACAAGTTCTGTAATACCTGAAATTGTAGGTGTTACGCCGTCCCCAAGACCTTGTAAGGATTGCCGGAATGTAAATAACAGTGCTAGTGCAAAAAAGAATATTCCTATTATAACTAGGTATTGATAAGCAAGATCTATTGCTTCTGCTTCGCCTTTTAAAAAAAGTCCGGCAAAACTTTTTCCTAAAATCACAAACAAAAAAAACATAATTACGCTAAAAATACAGGATATAATTGCACCTTGAAAAACGCCTTGCCGTATTCTATTGTATTTTCGTGCGCCGAAATTTTGTGCGGAATATATTGTCATTGCTTGTCCATAAGAAGCTAAAGGCATTGTCGCAAACTGATCGATTTTTTCCGCTGTGGTAAATGCTGCTACAGCTGTGCTGCCAAGCCCGTTAAGAGCATATTGTACAGCGACTGTACCTATCGCTATAATGCTCATTTGAAAGCCAACAGGGAATGCAGTTTTTGAATGTTCGATCAATTCAGATATACTTACTTTTTGATCTTCTTTTAACGGACATATTTGCGGCAGTCTTTTTTTTATCGCAGGAATACAGGCAAGACCGGAAACTAGCTGTGCAATAACAGTGGCAACACCTGCCCCTGCAACACCTGTATGAAAGCCAAGTATAAAAACATAATCCAGTACAATATTGATAACGCAAGCTGCAATCAAAAAATAAAGCGGCGTTTTGTTGTCACCTACGGCACGCATAATATTCGAGAGCAAATTAAAAAGTGCAATAGCCGGCATGCCCCACAAAATAATTACAAAATAATCGTAGGCATCTTGAATAATATTTTCCGGAGTATTTAAAAGACGTAACACCGGCATCAAAGCAACAACACTTATAATGGTTAGAACAACAGTAACTATTGCGCATAACACAATACTTGCCGCAAAACTTTTTCGAACTCCGGCTTCGTCATTCGCACCAAAACGCTGCGATGTGATAATTGACGCACCGCCTGTTACGCCCATCATAAAACCTAATATCAAAAAGTTAAGACTTGCCGAACATCCTATGGCGGCAAGTGCTTCCATATTGATTGTGTTGCCGACTATAAATGAATCTGCCATATTGTAAAACTGTTGAAAAAGGTTTCCGATTACAAGCGGAACAGCAAACGAAATGATAAGCGGTCCGGGCGGACCTACGGTTAAATTTCTTGTCATATTTTTGATTTTATTTTGGAACTACTTCCGGCAAGTCGATTTTTTTAACAGTTTCTGCCGGTTTTACATCTAACGGGCGAATGTCCATTTCAAGGTCTACACTAATTTCTAAACATCCGTCTTGCGGCACAATTACCTGTACCGAATAATCAGTAAAAAAATCTTTTGTAATTTTTATCGTGTGCACACCGCTTGTTATTTGCGGCATTTTAAGTGGAGTAGTCCCCCGTTTAGCCCCATCAACATAAACGGTAGAACGTGATGGTATAGTTTTTACGATAATTCCGCTTCCGGCAACTTGAACAATTTGTGTTTCCGCTGCAACAGAGAACGTGAAAAATAAAAACCACATTGTATATAAAAAATATTTTTTCATTTTGTATTTTTCAAAACATTAGCTTTTATTTAAAACAGAATCAAGTATCTGTAAGCCTTCGTCAATTTCATTTTTTGTAATTATATACGGCGGTAAAAAACGCAATGTTTTTTCTCCGGCACTTAATAACAGTAAATTATTTTTAAGGCATTGTTCCAACACAGACCATGCAGGAACTGTAATATCGCACATTAGCATTAAACCCTTTCCCCTGATACCGTTATCTTGGATTTTAATTTTTTTATTATTTAATTTTTTTAGGGCTTCCATAAAATAATTTCCAAGCTCTGTAATACCTGCCAAAAATTTATCGTTAGCAACAATATCCAACACGGCAATGCCGCATGCGCATGCCAACGGGTTTCCTCCGAATGTGCTGCCATGATCGCCAGTCTGTAAAACATCAGCAGCTTTTTCTCCTGCCAACACAGCCCCCATAGGTATACCGCCTGCAATACCTTTTGCAAGTGTTACAACATCAGGTGTAACACCGTAATGTTGGCAAGCAAGAAAAGCACCTGTGCGTCCTAATCCACATTGCACTTCGTCGAACATCAATAGAATATCGCGCTCTTTACAAAAATGGGCAGCTGCCTTGATATATTCACCGGACTGCGGGGCGCCGCCGCTTTCACCTTGGATTGCTTCTAAAATAAAGGCAGCAACAGTTTTTTTATCAAGCGCCCTATCCAAGTCATCAATATCACCATGGGGTGTAAAACAAAAGCCTTCTGTAAACGGACCGAAATCTTTGTGGAAGCGGTCCTGCCCTGTTGCAGATAATGTTGTAATCGTCCGTCCATGAAAACTTCCGGCAAGCGCAACAATTGTATGCCGTCCTTCGCCGTATTTTTTTAACGAATATTTGCGGGCAATTTTGCATGCACCTTCGTTTGCTTCTGCACCGGAATTACAAAGAAAGACTTTTCCGCTTACATGTTGCCGTTCTCCGTCAATCCGGTACATACCGGCAGCTTTAACCAGCTTTTCTGCAAATAAAAGACTTGTGTCACACTGATAGTAGTTACTGACATGCAAAAGTTTTTCGCTTTGGTTTTTTATTGCAGCAAGCAGTGCTGGGTGATTATGACCTAAACAATTCACTGCAATGCCGGAAGTAAAATCCAAATATTTTTTTCCTGCCGTATCAAAAAGATAAACCCCTTTGCCTTTGCTAAAAGTTACCGGCAGCCGGTGGTATGTATTCATAAAACAATCTTGCATAAACGCTCCATCATAGATTATACACAGACTGTATGTTTAATTCAACTTCACACTTCACTCGTGTCAAAGTGAAAATGTCCCCATTTTTACCAACGTGATTATGTCCCCTTTAGGAATTAAGCCGCATTATTAATATGGTCTTTATATTCCTTTTTATCTAACTCCTTAACAAGGGGGTTTTGTAGCAAAAACAAAAGGAACTTTTCAAAACAGTAGGATGGGATAGTAAGTAAGATGGGATAGCAAGATAGAAATTGAACGAACAAATTAGCTTAATGCTTTTGTGATGTACAATTTTTTGTTTTGAATCAGATCAATTAGAGTGCCGCCTTCTACAGCGTTTGTGGTTTTAGAATCTTTATATGCAACAATCTGTACAAGAGGGCGCAGGGGTATGTCGGAATTTAATTCGATAATCCGCGCCGTGCTGCCGTCATTTAACTGCACAATGGATCCTATAGGATAAATCCCCATAATTTTAACAAAGCTCTTAAGCACAATAGGCGAAAAATGCGCGGCGTTTCCTGAAACAATATTCTTCATCGCCTGATAACCGGTTAACGAGTTACGATAGGCCTTTTGGCTTACCATAGCTTCGAACGCATCCGCCGCCGATACAATGAGCGCGCCAATAGCAATATCCTTGCCGGCAAGCCCTTGCGGGTATCCTGAACCATCCCAACGTTCGTGGTGTTGTAGAGCTGCAATCCCGACACTTCGTGTACACAGCAATTCTTTGCATATAATTTTATATGAATTTACAGGATGCGAAGATATTATTTTGGCTTCTTCCGCATTTAAAGTGCCCTTTTTTAGTACGATTTCGTCAGGCAGACGCAGCATACCGCAGTCATGCAATAGAGCAGCGGCAACAATTTCCGGCACATCTTGACTATTTAATTCCATATCTTCGCTAATCAATGCGGATAGAATTGCAATGTTTATAGCATTTTTTGCCATATCGCATCCGTTTACAGAATTGCCAAGAATAAATGCCACAGAACTGCGTTTATCCATTTTGATGATGTGTAAAAGAGTCGCTGTTATCTGCCAAAAGTTGCGGACATTAACATCCTGTTCATATTTTATCAACTGGAAAATCGAATTGATCTGGAGTATCAGCTGCGATAATTTTTTATTAACTTCCAGAGTGCTTTTTTCTAATTCTTGGATATACTTGGTATCAGCGGCAAGTGCCTTTTTGTCGGGCGAAACACTGCTGTCCTGCTGCGCAGCTTTTTCCGGTGATTTTAATACAGTGTCAACTACCCCTACAAGTTTGCCCTGTGTAAATACATGATCCACCTCCAATGTCTTTAAAAGACTAAGGTCTTTTAAGCGCAGAGGAATATTTTCCGGAACAAAAAGACTATCATCTTCAAAAAGTACAGGGGAAGAAAACATCTGCCCCTCTTTTAAAGCAGCTACCGGTATAGAGTTCATTTTTTAGAAAGTAAAAGTAGGGTACAATAAATTATTTGCCCTGTTCTGCAGTTGCCGGTTCTGCCGCTTGGGCAACAGATACCTGCAATGGTGTTTTACGTCCCAATGTGCTTTTTTTGCCCAAAAGCTCTTTTATTTTTGCAGCCTTACCAATTTTTGTACGTATGTAGTAAAGTTTAGCTCGGCGCACTCTGCCGGACCTGCTTACTTCTATCTGTGCAATACGCGGGGAATACAACGGAAAAATCCTTTCCACGCCCACTCCGTGCGAAGTTTTACGCACAGTAAAAGTCTTGCCGACACGCGCATTCTTAATTGCGATTACCAAGCCCTCGTAAACCTGAATACGCTCTTTGCCGCTTTCCACAATTTTAAAGTGAACTTTTACAGTATCGCCCACTTTAAAAACTTCCATTCCTTCCCTAACTTGCGATTCTTCAATTGCTCTTATAATGTCCATCAAAATCCTCCAACGGTAAGACCTTTTCCAATAAATCCGGTCTGTTTTTTTTTGTTTTTTCTATGCTCTTTTGCAAGCGCCATGTCCTGATGTTTTCGTGATGCCCGGAAAGCAACACCTCAGGTACTTCAAGTGTATCAAAAACCGGCGGACGTGTCCACTGCGGGTACTCCAAAAGCCCGTTAGAAAAACTTTCCTCTGTAAGCGATTGGGCAGTTATAACATTGTCAATAAGCCTGTAAGTTGCATCAACAAGCACTAAAGCGGCAGTTTCGCCAGAAGAAATCACATAATCACCTATCGAAACTTCATCATCAACATACATATCAATTATGCGCTGATCTATGCCCTCGTAGCGTCCGCAAATCAAAATCAGCTCATTTTCGTCTGCAAGAGCGCGTGCATAAGCTTGATTAAACAGCTTGCCGGATGCAGATAAATATATTACACGCGGACGCGGTATGGTATCTGCACCTTTTTTTACAGCGCCTGCTGCTTCAAGCGCTCGTGCAAGCGGTTCAGGCAGCATAAGCATACCGGCACCGCCGCCGTAAGGTGCATCATCGCAACTCTTGTGCTTATCAAAAGCATAATCACGGATATTTATAGACTCCCAGCTTATTATACCCCTTTCAACTGCCTTAGCCATTATTGACGTTGTAAAAAACGAATTAATAATTTCCGGAAAAAGTGATAAACATGTATATTTCATTTTTGTAACACTAAATGGCACCTCTAAAATTTCCGGCACAGATAACCGGCAGCCTCTTAATCTGATTCTTAATTTGATTATGGTAATTTTCGTAAACAATACGGGTAGTCATCCAGCAATTCAAAACAGAATTGCTGAGTGTCAAACTGCAATTATTTCTTGCCGGCAGTTTCTACTGCGACAGCTACCGCAACAGTAGCACCGACCATAGGATTGTTGCCCATGCCCAAGAAGCCCATCATTTCTACGTGTGCGGGTACTGAAGATGAGCCTGCAAACTGAGCATCACTGTGCATGCGCCCCATAGTGTCAGTCATACCGTAAGATGCAGGTCCTGCTGCCATGTTATCCGGATGCAATGTACGTCCTGTTCCGCCGCCGCTTGCAACGCTAAAGTATTTCTTGCCTTGCTCGCCGCACTCTTTTTTGTATGTGCCTGCGACGGGATGTTGAAAGCGTGTCGGGTTTGTTGAGTTACCGGTAATCGATACATCAACACCTTCAAGGTGCATAATTGCAACACCTTCCCGTACTTCGTCGGCACCGTAGCATTTTACCGCAGCGCGCTCCCCTTGCGAATATGCGATTGATTTTAACACATTTACTTTGCCGCTAAGGTAGTCAAACTGAGTTTGAACATAGGTAAAGCCGTTGATTCTGCTGATAATTTGTGCGGCATCTTTGCCTAAGCCGTTCAAAATTACCCGTAGCGGGGCTTTGCGGCTCTTGTTGGCGTTCTTTACTATGCCTATGGCACCTTCAGCTGCAGCAAACGATTCGTGTCCTGCCAAAAACGCAAAACATTTTGTTTCATCGCGTAAAAGCATAGCACCCAAGTTGCCATGACCTAGACCGACTTTGCGGTCTTCTGCAACAGAGCCTTCAATGCAGAAAGCCTGTAAACCGATGCCGATAGCTTCGCTGGCTTCTGCCGCTTTTTTGCAGCCCTTTTTAAGCGCTATAGCCGCACCAACAGTATATGCCCACATTGCGTTCTCAAATGCAATAGATTGAATGCCTTTTACTATGTCATACGGATTAAAACCGGCGTTTTGGCAAATTTTTTGACATTCTTCGATATTCGAAATGCCGTATTCTTTTAAAACAGAGTTGATTTTTCCAACTCTGCGCTCATAACTTTCAAATAAAGCCATATATCCCCCTATTCTTCCCTTGGATCAATGAATTTTACCACGCCGTCCTCTTTGCCGAAGCGTCCGTAGTGCCCTGTTGCCGCTTTTAAGGCCTCATCAGCTGCGCTACCCTTCTTAACAGCCTTCATAAATTTACCTAGATTAACAAATTCATAGCCGATAATCAGGTTGTCCTTGTCTATAGCAAGACGAGTAACATAGCCTTCTGCCATTTCTAAATAGCGGGCGCCCTTAGCTTTAGTGCCGTACATAGTGCCGATTTGACTGCGAAGCGCGCCGCCTAAATCTTCAAGACCGGCACCAACCGGTAAACCGCCTTCAGAAAATGCAGTCTGGCTGCGTCCATAAGCAATCTGCAAAAATAATTCGCGCATAGCCACATTGATGGCATCGCAAACCAAGTCAGTATTGAGCGCTTCAAGCAAAGTTTTACCCTGCAAAATCTCCGCCGCCATTGCAGCTGAATGCGTCATACCGGAACAGCCAATCGTTTCGATTAGCGCCTCTTCGATAACACCGGCTTTTACATTCAAAGTTAACTTGCACGCACCTTGTTGAGGAGCGCACCAGCCTACACCGTGTGTCAGACCGGAAATATCGGAATTTTCTTTTACCTGCACCCATTTTCCCTCTTCAGGAACCGGTGCCGGACCGTGATATGCACCCTTTGCTATCGGGCACATATTTTCAACTTCAGTTGAATAGATCATTTTTACCTCGTTTCTTAATAAAAGATATATATTTATTATCGGATATTCGCACCTACTTCCCCCTTTTTATTCCAAAAATATATAATTAAATTATGAAAAATATTTTGTTTTTGTTTTTTGCGCTTGCCTTTTTGGGATCAAATGTACAAGATGTTGAGTCGCAAGAAAACTATAATTTTCCGCGTTTAGAAAGCGATCCTCAAATCAACAAGTTAAAATATTCGTATGACGAGAATGGAAATAAATTGCAAAAGTCTGATTATTCGTGGCAGGATTTATTTGCAATTTCACTTTGGGCATCCGGCGCACAAACAACAGAACCATATATCGAAAAAATAAATTCTGTTGCTGCAGAACTTTCTAAAGAAATGCCTAAAGATCAAAAGGAACGTGCAGAATATATTTTAAATTTTTTGCATAAAAATATTTTTAAGGGATATTCTGCAAATCAAACAAAAATAGATGTTCTTTTAACAAATGGACGTTTTAATTGTGTTAGCAGCGCGGTTGTATATTCTGTGCTGGCTAAATATTCAGGACTTGAAGTAAAAGGGGTAATAACAAAAGATCATGCTTTTGTTTGCGTTATTATTGACGGTGAAACAATAGATATTGAAACGACAAACCCCTACGGTTTTGATCCGGGCAAACGTAAAGAGTTTCAAGACAACTTTGGAAAAGCTACCGGTTTTGCTTATACACCGCCGGGAAATTACCGCAATAGGCAAACTATAAGCTTGTTTGAATTAGATTCTGTAATACTGCGCAACAGAATTGCAGATTTTGAAAAGGTAAATAAATTTGCAGAAGCTGTCCCGCTTGCAATAGATAGAGCAGAATTGTTAAAAGATAGGAAAGACCCAACAGAATCAGCATTGTTTGTTGATCCATACACAGAATTAGACGATGCGCTTTTTAATGTTGCTGCATTTTATCTTAATAAAAATCAGGAAGTTGCCGGTCTGGCTTGGGCAGATACTGCAGAAATCTTTTTTAAAAATAAAAACCGGTTGCACGAATTTATATCCGGTGCAGTAAATAACTCGCTGGGAAAAGAATTACGCACAAAAAAATTTGATGCTGCAATTGCAATATACGATAAAAATGCACACCGTTTTAACGAAACGGAAAACAACACTTTTAAAGGTATGATACTAGATGCACAAATGACAGAGCTGGTAAATGTTTCTAAAACTGACGAGACAACTAGCGCTGCCATAAAACAGCTTGAAGATGCCGAAAAGACAGGCTTAATAGAAAAAAAACGGCTAGATCAATTAAAGCAAACTGTAGGTAAGAACCGCATTGCATACTTTCATAATACTTTTGCAAAATCGTTTAACCAAAAAGACTTTACTGCAGCAGAAACTGTCCTTAATAAAGCATTAAAAGAATTTCCTGACAACAAACAGTTTATAAGCGATCAAAAAACCTTGCAGACGGCAAAAGATGCTTCAGCTAAAAAGCAAGCTTAAACCCAATTTAGGGGACTGATTGAAAATAACATTTACAACTTTACAAACAGAAAATATTTTATTATACTTAAAGAATGGATAACTTAGGAATATCATCACGAATAGAAAATATGTTGCCATTATTAGATGAAAGACAACGT
>BTID01000008.1:0-24135 GCA_036245275.1 Termitinemataceae bacterium | reverse complement strand
ACTAAAGCTTATGCGGCGGCAACGGCTCCTCAGGAGGGTCTTCAGGTGGTGCTGCAACTAACGGTACACCTCAGGCAGTGTCTCAAGGAACGCTAGGCGGCGGCACTTTTCATGGAAATCGAGGCGGTGGAGGCTATGCAGGTGATCCTGATTACTCTGCCGGAGGAGGCGGCGGAGCAGGGAGCGTAGGTAGTAATGCGGCTATGACGGGCGCAGCTTATAACTGGTGGAAAGGCGGTTCAGGCGGTAGCGGTTGGATGTGGTCCGCAAACGGTGTTACATACTCTGCAGGTGGTAATGCAGGTCGGGTAGGCGTAGAGGCAGGCGCGCCTAATACAGGTAACGGCGGCGGAGGTAGCGGCAACAGCGCCCCATCATTGGCGGGACTGGCAGGCGGCAGCGGCATTGTAATCGTCCGCTTCCCATTCAGCGAATAGGATTTTTGTTCTCCCGGAGAATTGCACTCCGGGTCGCACTCCGTCTCGAATAAACTGATATTCAATTATTGCCGATGATCTTAAACAGTATGGTTTTAAATCGGCATTTAAAAAAAAAGAAGTTGTTGTTCGCTATTGTAATCTTTTTAATTGCAATAGCGCTAATAAATGTTATATCTGCCGATGATGAAACTGAAAAAAATGTTCAAGTTGATCCGCAGGCATCGCAGGTGCAGGATCTTATTCCAGACGAAGCATTTGACTATGAAACTCAATGGTATATTGCTAATGCGGCAGGTATGGCAATCGAAAAGGCATTTCCGCTTAGGGCATTGCGTTCAAAAAATGCACTTGCAATAAAAAACATACACCCCGACGAGTTGCCGGCAGAATTAAAAAAATATTATTTGGACCCATGGAACATTGTTTTAAGCATTCTCTACGAAGACGGAAAACGTTTAAAAACTCAGTGGGTGTTTAGAGATGAGGCTGGACTTACACTTTTTGTTGCGTCAATAAGTGATAACGGTTCCGGTTTTATTGAATGGTATGATGATAAAGGATTGATTGTGGAAGAACAACGTCTTGCAGAAGACGGTTCTGGTTTTTTTGTTTCTTACACCTATAAAGAAAATACTCTTATTTATGCAGAATCGCATGTTGTCGAGGCTGTAAAAAAAGAAGTTAAAGAAGAAGTTAAAGCAGAAACAGAGAACATCAAAGATGTTGAAGCTAGCAGCGATAGTGAGCAGAGCGCAAAGATCAGCGAAGAAAAAATAGAGGGCATTTTAGAAAACATTGATACAAAGGATATTGATAAATCTGCGATAAAAGATACTGCAAAAAAATTGTTAAGTGATACAAGTCAAATTAGCAGCGATATGATAAGTACTGGAATAAGTGCGGCTAGAGAGGCTGCAAAAAATGCCGGTATTGATATTCCGTTTAACGAGGAAGATGATGAAGAAATTGTTAAAGCCCTAGCACAAGGTGTCGCCGAATTTGAACAAGAAGAAATAAAGCAGGGCGAAACAAAACCGATAGAAGCAGATGTTTTATCTGAAGATGCATTACCGCCTAGAAATATTCTGCCAAAAGAAAAAGTGTCGCAAGCTGTGCGCAATATTCAAGGACCTGCGGCAGTTCCTGATTTTTTTGTTGCACGCTCCGGCAGAGAAGGCGGCCTATTATGGTCAGACAATTACCGTTATACACGCACAGCATCATTACGAGTAATAGAACGTACTTTTTATGTTGAACAAACTAATTATGAGCAAAAAGATGCAAAACATTCAGTGCGTTTTCCGCGGACCATCGCGCAGGTTAATATTGAAGCGCTTGAAAAGCCTATAAGCGCACAGCCTTTGGATGCTGCGTTTTTACAAGATGTGCTTCTGGCTACTCCGTCAAAAATCATATACAAAACCGACAACAAACGCCGTGTGCTTTCTGAAACACGAGAAGATGAAAACGGTGAAGTTATCGGTGAAGTTCTATATAATTGGAAAGGTGATATACTATCATCTGTTGAATGGCATTCAAAAGATGACGACCGTATTGTTGAATATATTTACAACAATAAAAAAGAACGTATAAGCGAAAAAGATTATAAAAACAATGTGCTTGAACGTACGGTTGTTCTGGAAGATGGAAAAGAAATAGAAACATTATTTAAAGAAAATAAAGCGATATTGCGCGCAGTATGGGAAGAAGGCAGAAAGATTTCCGAAAAGCGTTTATCCGATAGATTTAAGGAATTAAATTAAATGAAACACAAACATACGTGGATAATTTTTGTTGCATCGCGGTTTATAAAAAGCGGCAAGAAGTCTTCTACATCTACAATACTTTCTGTTTTGGGAATTGCAGTTGGTGTTCTTGCTTTAACAGTTATTATTGCTGTAATGAATGGGTTCCAACTGGGATTTATCGAAAGTATTTTAGAAATATCTTCATACCATGTACGCGTGAATTCTTTTCCGTTAAATAATAACGATCTGTTATATAAGGTATGTAATTTAACCGATATAAAGTCTGCTGTGCCGTTTAAAGAAGTAAAAGGCATTGTCCGCACAAGACATCCTGTGCGTTTAAGTGAGCAGACTGCTTGTGTTGTGCGCGGAGTTCCGCCTGATACATTGTTACTAGACAGCGCAATGGCAGATAAAATAGATTTTGAAGAAGGCATTTTTGATCTAACTGAAAAACATTCAATTGTGATCGGTGCAGAGGCAGCAGATATGTTAAAGATCGATGTAGGAGATGAAGTTAATTTTTGGACTATTTCAAATAACTCCCCGCTTGGAGGACTTGAACAAGATGAGGATCCGGTTTTTGTTGTAACAGGAATTTTTAGATCCGGTTATTATGAATATGATCTTAGCTGGGCATTTATAGATATTACAGAAGCTTTTATGTTAGATTCTACTTCCATAGAAGATGCTGAAATCTTTTGTACACTTGGAATAAAAATAAATAATCGGTGGAAAATAGATAAGGCACTGGAAAATATAAACGCATTATTGCTTGCAGAGTTAGGCGAAGATTATATCACAAAAAATAATATCAATGTTACAACATGGCGCGATTACAACAAATCATTTTTTAGTGCGTTACGTACAGAAAAACTTTTAATGTTTGTACTTGTTGGATTGATTTTTATTGTTGTTGCATTAAATATTTTCCAATCACAACGCAGAACAGTGTTAGAACGCAGCGAAGAGATTGGACTATTGCGTTCTGTGGGGGCAACAAGTTTAAGTGTCCGCTGTGTATTTATGTTTGACGGAATCATTATAGGTGCAATAGGGGCATCTTTTGGTATGGCAGTAGCACTTATGATTTCTACCCACATAAAGGAATTCTTTTCTGCTATCGAATACATAGTAAATAGTATACTATTACTTATAACTGCGATTACCGGCAGCGGTGCGGAAATGTATTCTATATTTTCGCCAAAAATATTTTACATAAAAGATATACCTTCGCGGATTATTCCGCACGAAATAATTTTGATATTTTTATTTGGATTTTTATCTGCTGTTGCAGCTTCGTGGTTTGCTTCCAAAAAAGCAACTGCAATAAAACCTACACAAATATTACGATACGAATAGTTGATTAGTTGACATAAGGGAGAATAGAATGGCAGAGATTATTGTAAACGCAAAAAATATTATTAAAGATTTTAAATCACAGGCAGAAACATTGCATATTTTGCGCGGCTTGAATTTTGAAATTGAAACAGGAAAAAATGTTGCTATTACCGGTGACAGCGGAAGCGGTAAAAGCACTCTTTTAAACATATTAGGAGGCTTAGATCACCTTGATTCAGGTAAAGTAATTGTAGCCGGAATTGCTATCGAAAAACTTTCTGAACACAATTTATCGGAGTATAGAAGATCAAAAGTAGGTTTTATATTTCAATTTCATTATCTATTAAAAGATTTTTCGGCACTAGAAAATGTTATGTTGCCTGCTTACGTTGCAGGTATGCAAAAAAAACAAGCATTGGAAAAAGCCCGTGCACTTCTAGCAGATGTACACATGGAAGATCGGAAAGATCATCTGCCTTCAGAACTTTCAGGAGGTGAGCGGCAGCGCGTGGCTGTTGCCCGCTCTATGATAAACGATCCGGCAATTGTGCTGGCAGATGAACCCACCGGAAATTTAGATCCTGAAAACAGCGAAGTAGTAACTGAACTTTTATATTCAGGAGCAAAAAAATGGAATAAGACACTTGTTGTAGTAACACATGATATAAAAGTGGCATCGTGTGCAGATTTGTGCTATATCTTAAAAGATGGGACCCTCAGTAAACAATGAAAGAAAAAATAAAAGCAAAAACAAAAGGAAAAATAAATCACTCGCATGCCAGCTGGCATTCATTATTTATTGCTGCACGTTACCTTATCGGCAAAGGAAATAAAGGCAGCAGATATTTATTGGGTGCAGCAGGTGGAATTGCACTAAGTATGATTCCCATAATGGTAACACTTATAGTATCAGACGGTATGATACGCGGTATAACAGACCGATTTTTAGAATTAGGAACAGGACATCTGCAAGTATGGCCATACCGTGTTACACAAAACCAAGATCTGGAAGCACAAATGCAAGATGCAAAAGAAACAATTTTAGCTATTGATAATATCCGTCAAGTGTGGGAAGAAAAACAAGGTTTAGGAATTATAATTGCTGCAGATGGTAAAACAGGAACGACAATACGAGCAGTCGATCCTTCATTCTGGGAGGATACAGGCAGCGTTAAATATTTATCTGTAATCAAGGGAGAAGCTTTGCTCAAAAACGATACTGACGTACTGTTAGGTGAAGAGCTTGCAAAAAGTATAGGTGCAGAAGTTGGGAAACCATTACGGATAATGACTGTACGTAACACATCTCTTGGCAAAAGTATTCCTATGGTAACTGCATTTACAGTGCGTGGAATTGTATCATCAGGGTATCACGAGATGGATTCAATGTGGTGTTTTGTAAGTTTGAATGCCGGAGAAAAAATATTTCAAGTTAATAATTGTTACACTTATCTTGTTATAAAAATTAATGATCCATACAAATATGCAAACTATGCTGCTAATGATATTGATGCAAATTTAGATGGAGCTTTTGGTGTATACACTTGGAAAGATCTGCAGCGTTCGCAGTACAGTTCCTATGAATCTACAAGGCAGCTTTTGTTGTTGATTATGGCTCTTATTGTTTTAGTTGCATCGGTTAATGTATCATCTGCTACATCAATGCTTGTAATAGAACGGCGGCGTGATATTGCTGTCTTAAAATCATTTGGTGCATCCGTAAAAGACATCAAAAATATTTTTATGTGGGGATCATTTCTTACCGGCATTGCAGGAGCTGTTCCGGGTATTGCAGCCGGATTACTAATAGGATGTAATATTAATCAAATTATACACGGTGTAGAGCATGGCATCAATTTATTTACAGCGCTTTTAGATAAACAAGAAGTACGTATTTTAGATCCCGGATTTTATTTGGAACAAATACCAATCGTTATTGATGTTAAAACGGTTGTCAGCATAGGAGTATTTACATTGTTGTGTTCTGTTGCCGCATCGCTATTTCCTGCTATGCGTGCAGCTAGAACAAAACCAATAGAGCTAATCAGAAAATATTAACACAAAATATTAACGCAAGGAAGCATGAAAATAAATGAAAATATTAAAAATAGCAGTAATTGGATCCGGCGGGCGCGAGGCGGCAGTTATAAAAAAGATTTTAGAATCCGGACGCCGTGCTAATATATACGCAATTCCCGGTAATGGCGGCATTGCATCTTATGCAGAATGTATTGATATTGCGGCAACTGATATTTCCGGTATTACAGATTTTTGTAAAAAAAACAGCATTGATTATGTTGTTGTAACACCTGATGATCCTCTTGCACTTGGCTTGGTAGATATGCTTACATCCAAAAATATTTTGTGTTTTGGTCCAACACAAGCAGCTGCACGAATTGAGTCCAGTAAAGTGTTTTCTAAAAATCTTATGAAAAAATATAATATACCTACGGCTGCGTACGAAACATTTAATGATAGTACATCTGCTAACGCCTATTTAAAAGACTACTTTGCAAACGGTCATAATTCAGTTGTTATTAAGGCTGACGGTTTGGCATTGGGCAAGGGTGTTATAATTTGTACAAGTTTAGAGCAAGCACAATCTGCCGTACATCAAATAATGATAGAAAAAAAATTTGCAAGCAGCGGTAATCAAATTGTAATAGAAGAATTTTTAGAAGGACCGGAGGTAAGTGTTTTAAGTTTTTGTGATGGAAAAACTGTTGTGCCTATGGTAAGCAGCATGGATCATAAACGTGCTTTAGACGGCGATAAAGGGCTAAACACAGGCGGTATGGGGGCTATAGCCCCTAATCCATTTTACACACATGATATTGCCTGCGTGTGTTACAACAAAATATTTTTGCCTACTATTGCGGCAATGCAGCAAGAAGGATTTCCGTTTAAAGGCTGTCTTTATTTTGGGCTTATGCTTACTGAAGACGGTCCTAAAGTGATTGAATATAATTGCCGTTTTGGTGATCCTGAAACACAAGTTGTGCTTCCGCTTTTACAAAGTGATTTATATGAAATTATGCTTGCCTGCACAAACGGTACACTTAATGACACTCTTGTTAAGTTTAGTGCTGGTGCGGCAGCTTGCGTGGTTTTAGCATCCGAGGGCTACCCGGAATCTTACGAAAAAGATTTTGAAATTTCGGGCATAGATAAAGTAGAAAAAGATGTGGAAGTTTTCTTTGCAGGTGTGCGCAGCGATAATAACAAACTATACACAAACGGCGGACGTGTGCTGGGTGTAACTGTAGCGGCAGCGAATTTGAATTCGGCAGTTGCTGCTGCATATAAAGCCGCACAAAGTATAGAGTTTAAAAATAAATTCTGCCGTAGCGATATTGGTAAAACAGCATTGGAAAGGTTGTCCGCAAATTAACTCAGGATTAATACAAAAAAAAAAAAAACAGAAAATCTAAAATGAAGAATTCAATTGCAAGTACGTTGAAAGAAGGCATTGCATTTTTAAAAGAAGCCGGATTAGAGGAAGCTGCGTTAGATGCCCGCATTATACTTTGTGACGTTTTATCGGTTTCAAAAGAATATATTTTTACAAACAGTAAAAATATAATTACACTGCGGCAGTACACGAAATATAAAAAGGCACTGCAAAAACGCAAGCGGGGAATTTGTACGGCATATATTACAGGACATAAAGAGTTTCGTTATATCAGCTTGTATGTTACACCAGATGTGTTAGTTCCCCGTGCTGATACAGAAATACTGGTAGAGGCTGCATTGGAATGTATAGACAAGTTGCACGCACAGAAAAATAATGCCATAACAATTTTAGATTTATGCTGCGGAAGCGGTGCTATTGCGCTGTCTTTGTTAAACGAAACAAAAAATATCAAAGTGTATGCAAGCGATATTTCGCACCGCGCATTAAAAATTACAAAACTTAATGCAAAAAAATTAAAATTAAAACCGTATATAAAACACAGCAATCTGTTTAGTGCCTTCTGTACAAAAAAAACAAAAACACCAAAAATTAAATTTGATCTTATTGTGTCTAACCCTCCGTATATATGCACTGATAAAATAAAAACACTATCAACCGAAGTTCAAAACGAACCGCACTTGGCACTAGACGGCGGCAAAGACGGTCTTGCCATAATCCAAAAAATAATATCTGAGTCAAAAAAGTTTTTAAAACCTAATGGTTATATTTTGTTGGAAGCAGATCCGGCGCAAATGAAACCGATTATAGAATTATACAAAAAGCATGGTTTTAAAAATACAAGAGTTATAAAAGATCTTGCAGAAGATGACAGAGTTTTTCTAGGATCATAAAAGCTGTTTCTAGGCTGCGGCTGCCGTAACTCTATATCCTACATCATATAACAACACATTCTTTAAAATTCCAAAAACTTTTATTACCATTGACTATTTTTTCCCTTTTCAGTATCATTAGGTTATGCTTGTTACAAGCAAATATTTTACCAGGAGGAATATTATGAAAGAAAGAAAATTGTTAGTACTGGGCTTAACAGTACTACTGGCATCCATCTCCGTTAGTTGCGGTTCAGACGAAGGCGGGGGGGCGCTAGAGAAGCTATTTGGTGATAGTGGCGGTAATATGTTTGGCAATCTGCCGGAGGGTACCGTTGCCTTTAACGGTAACAAGGCAACACAACAGCCCAATCCAACCAAGCTATCGACAACAGCTTTGTTGCTCCCCGAATTTGAGGATATACCACAATATATCGACGAAGACGGAAACAGCGCAGACAGTATTGTTGTTGATTCTGAAAACTTGCCTGAAGGTGTAACACCCAACCCTGAATATGAATCTGCTGTTGATTTACGCGAGTGGGAAAAAATCAACTTGGAAAAACAAAATCCGATTGATGCGGATCAAAAAATTCCTGAGGAGGATTATGAACTTTATGGCGAATTTACACATAAGAAGTTTGTAAAGAATAACACGGTCATTAAGCTGTACTCTCTGCCGCAAGAACCAAAAAGGCTAAACTATGTATTTACAGGATGGAATACTAAAGCAGATGGTTTAGGTGATCCGGTAGGCATTGGATATAAACTTGCAGACAAAAAGAAAAGCATAACAGTTTATGCACAATGGGCACAGGATGCCGCTAACCAAGTTAGTTTCCAGCCAGGTCTACAAGCAAGAACTCTAACCCAGCCGGGTTACTACTTATTTGAACTTTGGGGCGGACAAGGGTGGACACCTCAGGAGGATACTTCTAAGGGCGGTAAGGGTGCTTATGTTCGCGGTATTTATGAAGTAACAGAGGCAGATATTTCAGCGGGCAGAAACGTTTTGTATTTTAGTGCATCAGGTCAAGGTACGGACGGTCAGCAAAAATGGGGCGGTGCAGGATTTAACGGATCCGGTAATAACGAAGGTGCCGGCGGCGGTTCAACAGACGTACGCTATGGCGGACGCACAATCTATGATCGTATTCTTGTAGCAGGCGGCGGCGGCGGTGCCAACGACAGAAATCAAACTGGTAACATAAAACCCGGCGGATTCTGGGCAGGCGGCTATGCAACAGGTATAACTGCTGAAAGTGGAAGCACATCTTCAGGCCAAGGCGGAAATAGCGAAGGTACAAACTGGGCAGGCAGCGGTGCAACAATTGAACGTTATGGTCAAAGCTACAACGGCAATAGCAATAATCGAATTCCTGCAACTTTCTATTTTGGCGGCACTTACATTGGTGTAAGCGAGTCAGCAGGCGGCGGCGGCGGCGGCTACTTCGGCGGCGGCGCAGGCGGTCAAGATAGGACTAACGGCGGCGGCGGCGGCGGTTCGTCCTTTATGTCAGGTCATCCCGGATTTACTTCAATAACCGGACCAATGACATACTATGCTACTGAAGAAGGCGGCAGCCGCTTAATAGACGACAGCGGTAATAAAAAGGCTCGCGAAAATTACAAATACATCGTTGGAGACACAGAATACGGCGACTGGTCAGAAGTGTTAAAAACCGGTGCAGACGGCAGCAAACTCGCAAAACAAACAATTACTGTTTACGAGAATCCTAATGCAACACGCCAGGTTTTGGACGATTCCGGTAATCCGGTATTAACGGACCCGAACTTGCCGTTTGACGAGGAAAGCAATCCTTATTTAACAGAAAGTGCTGCAATTCCTCATCTTTTGGAAATTGTAAGATATGCCAGCAACACTAAGGCTGTACACTATAGCGGCAAGGTGTTCATTGATGAAATTACATTGTTCAAAGGTGAAGCAGGTTTGGAAGTAACTTACACATCAACTGTAAAAGGCGGCAATGAATTACTACCTTTAACTAACGGTGAAGGCAGCGAAGTTGGTCATACAGGCGAAGGTTATGCACGTTTTACATACTTGGGTGATGGCATCATCCACGAAGTTGAGGAACTGGCAGTTCCTGACGAAGATTTTGAATAAGACTAATAGCTGAACTGGCGGGGCATAATTGCCCCGCTTTTTTTTTGCCATTTACAAGTATTTTAATGGGCATGAAGATCAAGGACACATTTGCTTAGAGCCATTCCAGCAAGTACAAAAACAATACACAAAATATTATTCAACAAAATATTTATTATTGCCTCTTTTATGTTTCCACTTTGCATATAACGGACAGTTTCTAATGAGTAGGTAGAAAATGTTGTAAAGCCGCCTAAGAATCCGCTTATTAAAAACAAACTTAATTCCAGAGGGACAACAATGGATTGGAAAGTGTTAAATAAAAATCCAATCAATAATGCGCCCGCAGTATTTACAAATAATGTTCCGGTTGAATATGTTGATTCGCCTACTCTGTTAAAAAATTGCGAGCATATATAACGTACCGCCGCACCAAAACCGCCGCCTGCAAAAATAAATAATAAATTCATAATTGATTATCGGGAATTAACACATAGGTTTTACAAAAACAAAAAAAATGATATTATAAGTGTATGGTTTTGTTTTGCGCTCTTTGGGTGCCTTGTATATTTTTCTGCTTTTCCAGTCTTGTTCGTGCAGGGAATATTATACAGGAAAAAGCAAATTTTGTTACGGTATCGGCACTTTTAACCGGAGTATCTGCCGGTTTGGCGCGTTTTTTTGTACCGCTCATTATTGATACGCCTGATGGTTTCGGCATTTCACGTTGGCTAAGCGCTTTTGTTGACTATACGGCAGTTCCTATCATCTTCCCGCTTATCATACTTTTTATATTTCAGACAGTATCGCGTATTGTAGTAAACGACAAATGCAGCTTTGTGTTATGCGCATTAATTCCTGTTGCTTTGGTACGTTCAATATTCTATAGCGAAACCGGCGGTTTTATACGCCTTGTTTTAACACCGCTTTTATGGACATCAACAATTGTATGTTTGTATCCTCTATTCAATTTACTTTCAAAAAACAAAATCATAAAAAAAACAAAGGCAGTTTTTCTAATATTTGGTTTATTGCTTATAACGGCAACATGCTGGTGGTTGTTTTTTTGCCAGCATATTTTATACGGCGCTATCCTGTTGCTGTTGCCTATTGCAGGTTCGGTAGCAACAGTGATATTTTTGTATAGAAATAAATCCAAAAGAATAACATAAACCGCTATGGAGGAATGGTAAAATGGCATTTGCATTAAACAGTTATCCGGTATCGTATTTAGCAAAATATTCTGCAGAAAAATGGAGCGGGAATTATATCGAAAACCCGCATGGCGCAAGCCCGCAGGCAGAATCAAAATTGAGTGCCTCTGAGCAGGAGGCATTTGCGGCGAATCGCAACACATTATCCGGTATGCCGCTTGTAAGCTATACAACGCAGTATGGTTTAGGTGTTTTTGAAGGGGTAAAAGCATTACCTCAAAAGGACGGATCGGGACTTGCAATATTCCGGCCGCAGCGTAATGCTGAACGTTTTTTTAATTCGATGAATGGACTTTATATGCCGCCGTTTCCTAAAGAAGAGTTTGTAAAAGCCTGCATAGAAACTGTTAGCCGAAATCAAAAATTAAACTGGACACCGGCATACAACAATGAATGGGAAAAGGATTCATATATGAGCGCAGATGCTGTGTACATCCGTCCATTCACTTATTCGGAAGGCGGTGTAGGCGTCGGCTTATCGCACAACCCTTGGGTTTGCATTGTTTGCACAACAGTCAGTGCTTACTTTGACAGCAGATTAAAAGGCGCAGTAATTAGCAACAGATTCCGTGCGACACCGCATGGCACCGGCTGGATAAAAGCCGCCTCGAATTATGTAATCAGTGCACTTGCAAAACACGAAGCGGCAAATGAAGGCTATATGGAATGTATATTTCTTGATGCTCGCGAATCAAAATATATTGAAGAAGGATCATCGTGCAATATTTTCTTTTACCTAAAATCAGGTGAGCTTGTAACACCGGAGTTAGGCGACACGATCCTGCCCGGCATTACACGCGAAAGCCTTATTGAACTTGCCCGCGATAAAAAAGTAAAAGTAAGTGAGCGAAAAATCAGCATAGACGAAGTGATGTCGGAAGCAAAAGAATGTTTTGTAAGCGGCACAGCAGCCGGTGCGACACCTATTGATTCACTAACATACAAAGAAAAAAAACTTGAATTCAACGGCGGCAAGCCAGGAGAGCTTACGATAGAGTTACGAGATACATTAAAAGGCATTCAATACGGTGCGCTCTGCGACACAAAAGGATGGATGCAAAAAGTTACTATATGAATACTGCATTAACTGTTTTAAAAGAGCGTGGTTTTTTTTCTCAGTGTACAAATGTTGAAGAACTGTCTGCAATAATGGATAGCGGCAGTGTTACATTTTATGTTGGCTGCGATCCGACAGGAAGCAGTTTGCACATAGGACACATGGTTCCGTTTTTTGCATTCAGGCACTTGCTGCAATTTGGTCACAAGGGGATTGCACTTGTAGGCGGCGGCACTGCCCGTATAGGCGACCCTTCAGGCAAAACAGAGATGCGCAAGATGTTAAGTTACGAACAGCTTGATAGTAATGCTGCCGCCATAAAAGCCCAGTTAGATGCCTTTTTAGGCGGTTTTGACGGGGTAAAAGCGGTGTGTGCCAACAATAAAGACTGGCTTGCAAATTTAAACTATATTGATTTTTTGCGCGAAATAGGCAGCCATTTTTCTGTAAACCGGATGCTTAGTTTTGAATCATACAAAAGGCGCATGGAAACAGGACTTTCGTTTATTGAATTTAATTATCAACTTTTACAGAGCTATGATTTTTTAGAATTGTACCGCCGGCACGGTTGTCTTTTGCAAATCGGCGGCGATGATCAATGGGGTAATATTGTTGCCGGCATGGAATTAATACGCCGTGTAGAAGGACAAGACGTAAAAGCTAACGGAATTACATTCCCGCTTGTTACAACATCAGACGGAAAAAAAATGGGCAAGACAGAAAAAGGCGCTGTGTTTTTAGATCCTGCAATTACAAGCCCTTATGATTTTTTTCAATATTGGCGCAATGTACAGGATGCAGACATAAAACGGTTTCTACTATTGTTTACTTTTTTACCGTTAGACGAAATAGAAAAACTCTGCGCACCTGAAAAAAATCCAAACATTGCTAAAGAGCGTCTTGCCTACGAAGTAACATTATTGATTCACGGAAAAGACGGAGCTGATACAGCTCTTGCAGGTGCAAAGGCTGCATTCTCTGGCAGTGCGGCAGGCGGCTGCGGGGACAGGAATGCAATGCCTACAAAAAAAATCAGCACAGATACATTTGCAGTAGGCATCAATATTGTTGATCTGTTTACATTAACAGGATTGTGTACCACAAAAAGTGATGCCCGCAGACTTGTGGAACAAGGCGGCGCTTTTGTTGCAAATGAAAATGGAGAATTTACAGCTTTAGGCGATGTAAAAAAATTGATTGACGGATCATTTTTGAACGGATCGTTTCTGCAAAATCGCGAGCTTGTTTTGCGCGCAGGAAAAAAACGTTTTTGCAGAATTATCATTGTGTAATGTTCGCCGCATGTATTTTATATGATTTGTAATAACGCAAAGTTACATAATGTTTTTTTTCTCTGGTTTTTCATAATAATGATGTGTGCGCCTTGCCTTTTACATGGGCAAAGAAGACAGAAAATAGAAAAGCCGCAAACAGAAAATCAACAAGAATTACCGAACCTGCAAGAAGAGCTGCAGGTAAAAAAGATACCGCAAATATCCAAGGGTCCCAATGTAATTATAAAGGAGGCTATAGGTAATTTTTCAGTAAGCAGAGGTGCCGCTCAAAAACATTATACCGGTGATAACATTGGCAGCGTCGGCATGCAATTACAATTATTTGATGTCATGCAGCTTGACCCGAATGCTTTTGCACTTGTGGAAATTCCTATGGCTGGAATACAAATTACTATTAGCGAAAAATCATCGTTTTCTATTGAATGGGCTTATGGCGAAAAAAATATTTATGTTTTAAATTTAATTTACGGACGGGTGCTGGCAAAAAATACAAATTCAGAATATGTTCTTTTAGTGACGGCGGGCAACTCAACTATGGAAGTTACAGAAGCTGTGCTGCATGCCGATTATACATTGCCCTTTGCAGTGCCGGACGCGGTTTATCCGGTTTTGACTGTTATGACACTGGAAGGTAATACAATAATAGATACAAGCAATATCTATACAAAAGATGCAATAGTTGAGCTAACTTCACAACTGGCTATTATTGACGTTTCCAAGAAATATGCAAAAATATATCCGGAAGATGCGGAAGTTGTAAGCTACTGGAAAAGTATCGTTACAAGAAAACCTGTCGAACCGGAGCCTTTCGAAATTGAAGTAGTCGATAAAAAATCTAAAAGAAAAAAAGTTAAGAAAAAAGATGCCTAAGAGAAACTTCGATTTAGAACTTCGATCTGAGACTTCGATTTGAAACTCAATCTGAAACTCAATCTAAATTAACATCGCTTTCCTTCATAATTTCAACACAATCTTATTGTATATTTTCTGTAAGGAGATGCTCAACACAATGATTACAGAAACACTGCACATAGGCGGTATGATGTGCATAAATTGTCAAAATAAAATTGAACAAACTTTAAAAAAGACAGACGGTGTAACGGATACAAGAGCCAGCTTTGCAAAAGGGACGGTGCTTGTTACATACGATACGGCAATCGTTACACATGATGACATCACAAAAATTATCGAAAAACTTGATTATAAAGTGCTCGATTCTGATAGCGGCAGTACACCGCAAAGGGCGGAACCGGCTTTGCATAATGTGCTAGGCAGTGTTGCAATTATCGCAGCCCTATTCATGCTTATGCGCAATGCGGGTGCCGGTGTACTTACAGGAGCCTTTCCGCTAGCAGAATCCGGCATGTCAGGCGCGGCGTTGTTGCTTATCGGTGTTATAACTTCTGTACATTGCGTTGCTATGTGCGGCGGGATAAATCTTTCGCAGTGTATGCCTTGCAAGCCGCAAACATTGCACCCGTCAATTTTGCCGTCCATACTTTACAACGGCGGGCGGGTGGTGTCGTACGCAGTAACCGGTGCAATAGTAGGTGCAATCGGATCGGTTATTACCGTAACTGGTGCCATGCGCGGCGTTGTGCAATTGGCAGCCGGTGTTTTTATGGTGATTATGGGAATTAAGATGCTTGGCATTTTTCCGGCGCTGCGCCGCTTTGTTGTTATTACGCCGAATGTAAGCAGATTTTTTGGCGGTCTTGCAAACAAGGCGCAGGGGAAGAGTCCGCTTATAGTAGGCCTGTTGAACGGACTTATGCCATGCGGACCATTGCAGGCAATGCAGCTTTACGCGCTTTCAACAGGGAGCCTTGTATCAGGAGCTATATCTATGTTTTTATTTGGACTCGGCACAGTGCCGCTTATGTTTGCAATGGGGGCTGTGAGTTCTTTGCTTAGCCGCAAGTTTACAAATAAGGTTATGTCAGCCGGTGCTATGCTTGTTGCCGCGCTCGGTCTTACGATGGTTAGCAACGGCTGGGCACTAAGCGGTGTCGACTTGCCGTCAACAGGCTCGACCGCAGCACAAACGGCATCATTCCGTCCGCGTATAGAAAACGGTGTTCAGATTGTGGAGAGTGTTTTAAGCCCATCGCGATATCCTGCTATAACAGTGCAAGTGGGTATTCCTGTTAAATGGATAATCAATGCGCCGCCTGGCAGCATCAACGGCTGTAACAACCGCATGATCGTGCGGCAATACGGCATAGAACATCAGTTTAAAGCAGGCGATAACATTATAGAATTTATGCCGGATGCAACCGGAAAGTTTTCGTATTCATGTTGGATGGGAATGATACGCAGTTCGATCACTGTAGCATCTGCCGGGCAAACTATTATACCGGATACGGCAGATGCAAATGTGCCTACAAGTGCCGGCGTACAGATTCCTGTTGATAATATTACGTTAGCCGAAATGCAAAATGGGTATCAAACTGTATCTGTAAATCTAACTGATGACGGAATTGAACCGGCACTTATCGTTATGCAAAAAAATATCCCCACACTTTTTGTAGTCAATAATAATTCACTTGACGCAGGCGGCAGCGCTTTGATTTTTCCGTTTTATTATGCACAGTTGCCGCTGTCTAAAGGTCCCAACGAAATACAATTGCTGCCCACTGCCGACTTTGATTTTTCTACAATTGACAATATTTTTTACGCTTATGTAAAAGTTGTTGATGACATAGGCAAGATCGATGCATCTGCCGAGCAAACGATCAAAAACGAGGCCGCCAATTTTGAAACCCTAATATATCCGCAGGAATATTTTGCAGATTCAGGGGGCATGAGTTGTTGCAGATAACGATCAATTACTTAGCTGCACCTAAAATTACAGAGTTGTATTTTAGTGTTATTACGCTGCTTGAAATATTGCTGCTTACTATTACAGCATCGTTATCAATATTGCCGCTTATTGAGCCTAATTTTTTTTCGCTTAAAATATCTGCAGGGCTTTCGGCAATGTAAACATCAAGTTCTTTAATTTTAGCATCTGAGGTTTTATAAGCCTGAATCTTAGGTTTGTATTTGGGCTTATCAGTGTCGGCAGGGGCAACGTTATCTGCTATGCTTGCTTTTTTTATAGATGCAGTATTTGTCAGATCGGAAGTGCCGCCGTTTCTAACATAGAAAAATTTATCGGCACCTGTAGGTATCTCTTTTGCGTCGGTGTTAAGAATCAATGTCCCTGCCCCAGTGCCGCCTTTTAAGATCAACTTGCTAACTTGTGTGTCAAAGCCTGAAAGCATTACGCCGCCTGCGCCGCTTACATCAATTGCTACAGGATACCCATAACCGCCAATTGCCAAAGAATTATTTTTTATACCGGGGCGCTCCACATAAATTCTAAAGATCGGATTATCAGTGCCTAATGCCGTTAATGCCGGAACAACTAACGGATCAGCTGGTTTGGTCATTGCCCTAATTACAGCTTGTTTGTTGTTTTCACCCTCAAATAAAAATGGTGCCGCGCTTATTTCGATACTTTCACTTTTAAGCTCATCTGCATCATAAGAACCTACGGCACACCATGATGATGTACCCGCCGGACCGCCTGCCGAAATAAGTGTTGATGCCGCACGGACAAAGCCAAAACCGCTTATTTTGGCACCTTTCGGATCTATTGATGCAGATCCTGTTACCAATCTTAGGATGCCGCCTTCGTTAATAGTAATTGATTTTAGTATACCAATTTGTATTTCTGCACCGGCTAGAACTGAAAGCACACCGTCTACTTCAATATCGCTAAGCGGAGTGCTTATACCAAGACTATCGGCAGCACAGCAGACAAGAGTTTTGCCTTTAGGAATTGTCAACTTAAACAAATTATCATCTGGATCATCTGAGTTTATAAAACTTATTTTTACGGTTTTTACGCCGCTTATTAAAGGCTGTAATTGTTGCACAGAATAACCTGCAGCAGCTTCACTTGAATCAATAGTTCCATTACCATAGGCTTGCAAACCGGCGTTGTTTGAAACATCGGCAATCAATGTCCCTTCAACAACAAGCGTTCCCAAAAAATCTATAGGATTGGATGCTGTTACACATACACCGCTTTGGACGACAAGATTTGTTGCCTTCTTAATTGCTGCTCCGGCACTGATACCGGTAACAATAAACGGGGCGTTCGCTATAGCAAGTAAATCAGTTTCCTTGTTTACGGCAAGCGCCTCCTCTTCCATTTTTAATGTGCAATTTGCTTGCAGATTAAGGCAAGTATCCGCTGCAGCAGTAAATCCATTCCCTGAAATTTCACCTGTAGCAGTGTTCGTACAAACTGAAGCCGGAGGCAATGCTATTGTTTGTGCCTTCATCTCGTCTAGTGTCAAAATTAAAGGATCAAAAATTGATGCGGAAACATCTTTTTTGGCAAAACGGATGGTTTCTAAATTGGAGCCGGACTCTTTTATACTCAATGTCCCTCCGCTTTCAACATTTATCCTTCCTGCGGCATTTTTTACCGTGTCATCTGGGACACCGTCCTTAAAAACAACCGTAGGCATCCCTATAACCGCAAAATGTGTTTCATCCAGCGAAAGAACCGATCCTGATTTAACCGTAAGAACTCCGCCGACCGTAAAAAAACAGTCCGGCAGGGGCATATCTTTGCCTGCAAGAGTAAAATTACCGTAAAGATTGAACGTAAAACCGGCTGGAAGCAAAAGATTGTTCAAATGAATGGTTTCTGTCTCTGTATTAGAATTGATAAGCGCATAAACACCTGAGTATTTTGGGTCTGCAATAATTTGCGCAAGTTTACTATCGCTGCGCACCTCAATACCTTCGTATTTTTTTTCGATTTCAACAAGGCTGGCCCCCGGCGCATTTTCCTGACTGCAGGAAAAAAAGGACAATGCCGCACTAAAAAGAACAAAAAGCCGAATTACATTTTTATTTTTTATTTGTTTCATCTTGACTAATATACTAAAATCATAAGTCCTAGTCAATTTATTCCGATAATTTAAAAGGCGATATATTTGTTATAATTTTGCTTATTTGGAGCGTTAGGGTATGTACAATAAGAATTTTAAAATATTTAAAAAGTCAATTGCGTTTTTTTGCGCATCTGCACTTATTATTCCTGTTTTTTTATTTGCTCAAGATGAAGTAGATTCCTCTGATATAAAAAACGAAAAAGCGCAGACTGTTTTTGCTGTTCAGGATGAGGGTAACTCCATATTTATTTTTACACAGGAAAAAGATGATGAATTTATAATTCCTGTAATTCCTGAAATGATCTCTAAAGAGTCGTCTGAAACATCTAAAGCAACTAATGAAACTCCAGAGGTATCATATCCGTCTGTTGAGCTGAGCGGCGGCACAAAAATTTATGGCACTAATGAAATTCATGATTCTGCGGTATCTGAAAAAGATTCTGCAGATAGCAGTATCGAAGGTGATAATATAGAAAGTGATAATATTGAAACAGAAATTTTTGTTGTTCCAGCAAACAGCGAATACGATTATAAAGACAGCAATGAAGAATCGCCTTCTTTTATTATTATTACAAGCGAAGAATCGGCATTGCATCCAGAGCCTTCCGTATCAACACCGTCACCGGCACCGAAACCGGCACAGACACCGTATACGCCACCGAAACCAATGCCTCTACCTTCCATAGCGGCACCACAGACTCAGGCGCAATCAATACCTTTACCTTCTATATCAATAATCGAATCAAAGCCGGATGTAACAGATCCTGCAAAACTTGTTGTCAAGCCTAAAAATGATCCGGCGATCTTTTTTGAATTTGAAGGCAAACCGGCTGCAGGTTACACGTGGAGCTATGTAATGTATCCTACAGGCATAGTTAAAGAAGTGAAAGGTGCGTTGCCGAAAGAAGGTTCTCAAATAATAGGAAGCGGTTCGTATCCGTTTGCGTTTCAAGCGGTACAGCCCGGCAGAACAAAACTTGTATTTAGTTACAAGCGTCCTTGGGAAAACAAAGCTCCTTTAAAAGAAGCTGTCTACATTATCAATGTATCAAAAAATATGAAAGTTACTGTTGATTCTTTCAACTGAGATGCACACTGAAAATAATTTTACAGGCAGCTATAGCGGCGTTAAAGTTACGCTTGCCGGTTTAGGTTTGCACGGCGGCGGTCTTGAAGCCGCCAAATTTTTAGCCCGCTATGGTGCAGAACTTACTGTGACTGATCTGCGCGGCGAAGATGTTCTAAAACCTTCGATAGAAAATCTTGATGATTATGTAAAAAATCTTGATTCTCAGGCAAAGCCTGTACGTTATGTGCTAGGAAAACACGAAACAGAAGATTTTAAAAATGCAGACCTTGTTATAAAAAATCCAGGTATGCCGCCTTCTAGTCCTTACTTACAAGTTGCAAAAAAAATAGAAACAGACATATCACTTTTTTTACGCTACAATCCTGCGCGTCTTTTTGCCGTTACAGGTTCAAAAGGAAAATCATTTACAAGCTCTGCACTGCACTACGGTCTTGCCGCATTCCACAAAAAACAACTTTGCGGTTCTGCATACTTAGGCGGTAATATCACGGTTTCGCCTTTAACGTTTTTAGAAAAACTTAACAATTGCGATGATGTTGTTTTGGAACTTTCCAGTTGGCAGTTAGGCGATATAAAAACCGGACTTTTAAAACCTAAAGCGGCTGTACTTACACCTATCATGAAAGATCATCAGGATCGTTACGGCAGTATGGACTCTTATGTTGCGGACAAACGCCGCATATACGCCGCACAGGATAAAGACTGCGCTACCATTGCGTTAAATGATTCGTGGGGAAAATCTTTTCTTGCAGAAAGTAAAGGACGCAGTTATTTTTACAGCGCAACACCATTAGACACCGGTATAGCCGGTGCATACTTAGAAAACGGTGCAGGATTTGCTCAATGTATAAATGGTTTTAATGATAAAATACAAATTGTTCCGAAAGATACGCTTGTGCCCGGTGTTCATCAAAAAATAAATTTACTTGCAGCATCACTGGCTATGTTGGAAGCAGGACTAGATCCGGATTTTATAAAAGACTGTAACGCAAAATTTTCCGGCATAGAACACCGCTTGGAATTTTTTTATGAACATAACGGCATCAAATTTTATAACGATACAGCTGCAACAATTCCGCAAGCCGCTGCTTGTGCCGTTGCAGCATTAGGCAATCCTATTTTAGTAACAGGCGGCACCGATAAAAACTTAGATTTTTCGCCGCTCATTTCTGCCTGCGCCAATGCAAAAAAAATAATTTTGCTGGATGGCAGCGCAGCCGTAAAAATTATGCAGGGTTTAAAAAGTGCAGGAATTGATTTTTGCGGTCCCTGCGGATCGCTTGCGGCAGCCCTTGAGGAGGTTTATAAAACAGCAAAAGACGGCGACATTGTTGTTCTATCGCCCGGCTGCACATCATTTGGAATGTTTTTAAATGAATTCGATCGCGGACGCAAGTGGAAAGAGACCGTAGTCAACAGTAACGCTTAACATGGGAAACGACAATGAAACTGTTTAACAATGAACATCATTTGACGCTTTTTGTTTTTTTGGGTTTTTTGGTTTTTTTAATTCTGCCGCTTTGTGTATTTGCGCAGCAGAGTAGAAACCGCATAATAATTTTAAATTTTATTACAGATGATGATAATCCGTTAACACTTCAAGATGCGGCGGCAATGCGCGACATTGTTCAAGATGCGGTTGCTTTACACACAAAGGGCGAACTTTTTTATAACATTGAAACCGACAAATTTCTAAAAGACTATGACATAAATCTTAGACAAATTTTTGCATCGGATAATTTAGGAAAATTCAGATCTGCAGATATAAAATATGTTGTATCCGGTATTTTAAATACTTTTCCTGCAGAAAAAAAATACCGTCTGCGTTTAAGCTTAATGCGAGCCGACACCGGAGAATTTGTTCTTGACCAGACGGAAACTATGAAGATTGACGGCAAGGCTGTAAGCAGTGCTACAAAAAACATGGCAAATAAATTTGTAGGCAAAATAAATTTTGGATATTATTTTGATTATACTGATCCGGCGGAGTATAATATTGGTGATGTAGGACCCGGCGGCGGCATCATATTTTTTGTTAAATCAAGATACACGGACGGCTGGCGTTATTTAGAGGCATCACCTAAAGAACTTGAATTTAAAGCTGCATGGGGTTACTACAAGGATGGCTATTACGGACCTGACGGAAGTATTACAAATGCGGCGCTTGGAGACGGTTACAGGAATACAAACTATTTAGTTTCGCGGCTTTTTGGTCAACTTGGCGAAGGCAATGCAAGTGTGTTTTGCCAAATGATCAGCAACAAAAATCATAATGATTGGTACTTGCCTTCTAAAGATGAACTTTACTATATGTACATCAATCTTGTAAAGAACGGCTTGGGCAGATTTTCAAGCGCACCTTATTGGAGCTCCACACAAAGCACAGATTCCTCAGCGTGGTTTCAAAACTTAGGCGACGGCAAACAGTATTACAACGGATTAAAGACCGACATATTACTTGTCCGTGCAATACGCCAGTTTTAGGCAAATAGGTAATCAACGAGTTATGCACACTCCAGTCAACACCCTACAACCGTAATACCGTTTTCCTCATCCCATTTTATGCGCTCATCCCACGGGAGTTTTTTACCTTCCGACCTGCGATCAAATATTACTAAATATGATGAGGCAGATGGATCAACTGTGTCGCGGTATTTTGCTATTTGCTTTAAACCATCTTCGCGAACAGTTTGCGGCGAGCTGTAATCGTAAATCAATTTTATTTCGATGATATATTTTTTACCGTTATACTCAACCGCTAAATCCATGCGGCCGCGCCCTGCCGCATACTCCCTGTCAATTGAGCCGCCGCCGTTTAGAACTCTTTGTAAAAATGCCTGCAATAAAAGGTGAGGGAAGGCCTCAGTGTAATTCATTTTCTGTTCCCATATTTCTGAATTGGCACGCCAGAATTTCTGGAACTCTTTTAACAATGCGTCCATGTCGAGGGTGCCGTCATCATTTTGCCAACGCCATTCAGGTTCTACTATGGCTGCTTGCGCTCCAAAAGTTGCAACACGGGCAAGTGTTTCACGGTAAATCGGGTTTGCAATTTGCGGTGTTCCATGTTCCATCGAAACAAGCCCTAAATCCAAACAATATCTAAATGCATCACTTTTCGCAAGAAGCGGGTCAGCATCACCGGACATTAGGCTTTCTATAATTTTGCATATATGCTCGTCATCCATGCGGACTGCAAGCGCATCTAAATGCGTTTCCCGCGCCCGAATCATCTGCTCCCGTGCTTTTTTTATGTGAGCCATCGTTACTGTGCTGTAATCATCTTCTTTTAAAATCCGCATCGTAGCACGCTTAAAAAGCGAATTGACAATCCAAGGTTGCCCCTTCGATTGTTCCCAAACATAATCAAGCGCATCCGGAGTTATCTGCTGTCCTGTTTCTTCCGTTCGCTGGGCAAACAAGTTTTGTACGTCTTGTTTTCTAAAATTGCCAATCACCGCCGAATCTTCTTTTATGTTAAAAGGTGACCCGGGATTTACCGGCTTGCCGTCTTTTGCAAGAGTTATATAATCTTTTAAGTCGCGCATTCCAACAAGCACTATGGATATGGGGAATTTTCCCGTCTCGCGTTCGGCAAAACCGCCGCGCAATTGACGCAAAAAGCTAACCAAGGGATCACCTGCAAGTACATCAACTTCATCAAACAACACAATAAGCGGCTTAGGCGCAACTAATGCCGCCCATTTTCCTAGAGTTGCGCTTAACTGTATGTCCGAAGTATTGCCCTCAATCTTTGGAACCGGGATATTTGCCCATCCTGCAAATCTGCAAATAGCTTGATAGATTATCGAATTAGCTTCTGTGCGCTCGGCAAGCCCTTGACATTCTTCCACACTGACATAGCAAGCCGTCATAGAGCCTTCGGCATTTATCTCCCGCGCCCAAGATTGCAAAAAAGTTGTCTTGCCGGTCTGACGCGGCGCATGCAGCACCCAATACAGTTTGTCGCGTATATAACGGTCAAGCTGTGCGCCTATAAGACGCTCCGCAGGCGGCAGCATATAATGATCCCATGGATTGCATGGGCCGGTTGTATTAAAAAATCTAACAGGGCGTTTTTCATTCATGGTACTATGCTAACATACGAAACAGCTTGTAACAATAACAAGGAATCGAATAATCAGGGCAAAAGCATTTAAAATCCCGTACTCCCAAAAACAATGGTATAATTAAATACTTCCTTGGGAGGGGAAGAATTTATGGAGATAACAAAAGAGGATATAATCAAAATGAATGTTTCATTAGGAGATATTCACGATGAGAGAAGGCAAAGCGGTAATTTTAGGCACAAACTAATAGATATTTTAGTAATAGGGTTGTGTGCAATACTTAGTGGACAAGATGAATATGGGGATATGGAAGAATTAGGTCTTTCACGCAAAGAATTTTTCGAAAAATTTCTTGAATTGCCGCATGGGATACCGGATGAGTGTACGTTTGAGCGTGTGTTTCGATTGGTAAATCCAAAAGAATTGATGAAATGCATGTATGGTTGGCTAAATTTGGTAAGCAAATGTGGGTCAAGGAATATAAATATTGATGGAAAAGCGATAAGAGGAAGTGCGGATGGAGAAAATCATGCT
>BTID01000007.1:0-26214 GCA_036245275.1 Termitinemataceae bacterium | reverse complement strand
GGTGTGTCAAAAATTAAGCTGTAAAATGATTTTGAATCATCCGGCGATTTGCGCGAAAATGGGTGCAACAATTATTCCATGTAAAATACATTTCATGATATAATAAAAATCCCCGCCGCAGAGCGGCGGCGTATTTTTGTTCTCCCGGAGAATTGCACTGCGGGTTTAATACCCTCTGTTACGCCCCAGGGGGGTATTAAACCCTACGGCTCGAATAAGGTAGTTGTGCAAAGGCGATGCAAGCAAGCCGGTATGCACTGGAAATCAGAAAATGCCCAAAGAATGCTAAATTTAACATCAAAATGGGAGGGTGGTTTGTGGGAAACGCTAGTCCCGCAACTACTGGCGGCTGCCTAATTTACAGCTTAATTTTTGACACACCCGACGCTGCAGCAACTCTTGACAAGGCAATGGTTTTTTTAATAAAATTCTTTTTAATGGCAGATCAATTTTTATCAGATGCTGATTTTGAATTATATAAAAAACTTATTTATAACGAAAGCGGTATATTTTTTACTCCGACAAATCGCTCCATATTGGAAGGACGCCTAAAAATACGTTTGCGCGAAAACGGTGTGGCAACTCCTAAACTCTATTTTGATACAATATCTTCCAACAAAGATGAATTAAAAGGTTTTCTTGACTCTATAACTACAAACCTAACCAGTTTTTTTAGAAATCAACCTCATTTTGATGCTCTGGAACGTTTTGTCATTCCTGAATTAGTCAATATAAAAAAACCTGCAGGGGATATAACGGTGCGTATATGGAGTGCGGGCTGCTCAACAGGCGAGGAGCCGTACACAATTGCCATGCTGTTAAGCGAAAAGCTTCCGCCCTCCTTTAAGTTCGAGATTGTTGCAAGCGATCTAAGCCTAAAGTGCCTTATGACGGCAAAAGAAGGCTTTTACGACAAATCGCGTGTTGTAGGTATTCCCGATGCTTATTTGACTAAGTACTTTGATATTTTAGAAAACGGATACAAAGCAAAAGACTCATTAAAATCAAAAATACGGTTCGACTACCATAATTTAAAAAATGCATCTCCTTGGAGAAATTTTGACATTGTTTTTTGCAGAAATGTTTTAATTTATTTTGACGAAACGGCGCAGACAGAAGTTGTAAATCACTTTTATGATTCTATGGCATCAAAAGGTTTCCTGTATATAGGTCATTCAGAATCTCTTTTTGGTATGTCAACAAAGTTTGAATTCGTAAAGACTCAATGGACAACGCTTTATAAAAAATGGTTGTGATCAAAATTGATATTTGCCTGCGGTTGTGTGGGACTTTAATACATTAACAAACTGGAGTTAATATGGCAGATGATGTAAATGTTCTTGTTGTTGACGATTCTGCATTAATGCGCAATCTTATAAGCAAGATGATTGAAGCAACAGGTGGTCTAAAAGTTGTAGAAACTGCAATGAACGGGAAATTTGCACTTGAAAAAATCCCTAAAGTTAATCCTGATGTTATTGTTTTAGATCTTGAAATGCCGGAAATGAACGGTATTGAATTCCTGCGTGAACGTAAACGTATGGGAATACAGATTCCTGTTATTATTCTCTCTTCGATTGCAGAAAAAGGTGCCGCTATCACGATGGAAGCTTTAGCTTTGGGTGCAAGCGACTTTGTGCAAAAGCCTTCCGGCTCAATTTCTGTTGATATTGCAACAGTAAAAGACCGAATTTCCGAACTTTTAATTGCTTACGGCGGTCAATACAGGCGGTTTCATAAAAAATCTAAACCGATAGAGGCTGCCCAGACAGGCACTCCGCACTCGCTTACATCAATTTCTGCAACTTTGGGCTTAACACCCACCGAAAAGAAGCCTATAGTGCCTATTAGGCAGACCGGTAAGATAGAATTGATAGCGCTTGGTATCTCGACAGGCGGACCGGATGCGCTCCGTGTTGTTTTTTCAAAGCTGGATGCCGATTTAAAGGTTCCGATACTGGTTGTTCAACACATGCCGCCTGGTTTTACTCTTGAATTTGCCCGCTCCCTTAATAAAATCTGTCCTTTGGATGTAAAAGAAGCAGAAGACGGCGAGGAAATTGTAGGCGGCAGGATTCTTATAGCGCAAGGTGCAAAACATCTTGAAGTAGAACGTGCAGGCGGTAAGGTCGTAGCCCGTCTAAGCAATAGTCCGCAAGTAAGCGGTCACCGCCCCTCTGCTGATGTCCTTTTTGGATCGGCGGCATTGGTTTACACAAATCATGTGTTAGGCGTAATAATGACCGGTATGGGGCGTGATGGTGCAAACCAGCTTGGCACGATCTGCAAAGAAGGCGGTCTTACTATCGGACAGGATGAAGCTTCTTCTGTAGTTTACGGCATGCCCCGTGTAGCCTTTGAGCTAGGTCATGTTATGGAGCAGGTTTCACTGGAATCCATGGGTAAACGTATCAGCACTATAGCTAAAAACTCAAGGTTATAAAGCTGACCTTACCCCATAGCGCGGAGGCAACTAATTCTCTAAAATCGTAATTTCTACTCGGCGGTTTTTTTGTTTGCCTTCTTCGGTGTTGTTGTCGGCAATCGGTTTGGTCGAACCCCAGCCGCGCACCATAATATGTTCTTTGCCGCGCACTTTGTTATTGATAAAATACCCGGCAACCGCACCGGCACGTTCCTGCGATAACTGCATTCTGCTTGCATCTGAGCCGCCGGCAAGTGCTGTATGACCGCTAACTAAAATGTCACGGTTAGGATACTGTGTTAAAATTTTTCCAATCGCATCAAGTTTTGCTTTTTCTGATTTTTGCAAAATTGCAGAATCTGCTGTAAACTGAATATTTTCTATATCGATGCTCACTCCGCCTTCAACAATTTTAACTGTCGCATCTTTAATGCCTGCATCCTGCAATTTTTTTTCTATATCTTTCGACAAGGCATCCTTATCCATTATTTCGCTTTCGATAATCTCTGCTTCGGCTGTACCTGAAAATTCGTACACATTACCATCACTCATATAAAAAACCAGACTAAAATTTTCATTCGCCCCAACCGGCTGACCAAGCCCGCTGTCCCAATAAACAAGTTGATTAGATTTTGCCAAAACTTTTACAGGTTTAAAATCAGACTTTGCACCATTTGTCATTGTGTTAAAAGGATCCTGCTCAAAATAATCTGTTGTTTTTTTTTCTGCAGTGTAATCTATCGAAAAAGTTTTATAAGTTTTTCCGCGCCATTTTCGATCTCCCAAAAATTTATACGTTGCAACAAACGGAATAGAAAATAATTCTTTTATACCGAATGTCGGACCCAAGTCGTGAGCCTCGACACCTGGCGCCGTCCATGTTTCACCTACAGCAAGATCCTTATCCGGAAATAGCGGGACATCACGCACAGTAGGCATAACAACATTTTTACCTATGGTAATTTTTCCAAGAGTGCTGCGCGAAAAGATTGAATGATAATCTTCCTGCCATTGAAACGCAGAAATTTTAGAATCAGATTCAACTTTGTCCGGCACAAGACGCTCTTCTGCAAGCGCAAAGACTGCATCAAATTTAGTGTCGCCGTTTTTTGTTGAATCGATCTCTTTTACTTCGGATGTCATACGGTTTAATATTCGCGTCTCGTAAAGCAACTCGCCATTTAACATTACCTGTTCATTCACTGTAGAAATAGTCCGCTGCTTTGCTCCCAGTTTTTCCTTAAACGCAAATGTTTCAGCCTGCAAAGAAAGCGGCAGAAAAAACGCCGCAAAAACACAACATAAAAAAACAATATTATGTCTTAAATACATGTTAGTACTATCGGCAGACTATGGTTAGCTCTGCGCTTTGCGCTGCAAATTTGCTTTTTTTTCAAATATTTTTTTTAGACTTTCTGTGTATGGGGCGCAGGCAATGCCGTATTCAGTGATGATTCCTGTTATAAGATCGTTATCTGTAACATCAAACGCGGGGTTGTAAACTTTTACACCTTTTGGTGCCATGCGCTCCTTGTACCACATTTCAGTTACTTCTTCCTCCTTGCGCTGCTCTATTACGATACTGCTGCCTGATTTTATTGACATGTCGATTGTTGATGTCGGTGCGCAAACATAGAACGGTATTCCGTAATGTTTTGCAAGAATCGCCGCACCTGATGTCCCGATCTTGTTTGCTGCATCCCCATTTGCCGCAACACGGTCGCAGCCTACAAAAACTATGTCTATCCAGCCGTTCTTCATTACTTGGCTTGCCATGTTATCGCAAATTACTGTTGTATCCGCCCCGCAGGCACACATCTCGAATGCAGAAAGCCGTGCACCTTGCAAAAGAGGCCGTGTTTCATCGGTGTAAACACGGAAGTTCATGCCTCTTTCGCGGCCTAAGTGAATTGCTGCAAGAGCCGTACCGTATTTTACGGCGGCAAGCTGACCGGCATTGCAATGTGTTAGGATGCCGCAGCCGTCTTTTAAAAGGCTAAGTGCGTTTTCGCCGATAGAACGGCACACCCAAATGTCTTCGTTGCGGATTTTGACGGCTTCGTCATGCAGGCGCTGTTTTATGGCTTCGAGGGAAAGTGATTTGTTATCCTGCGCAACTTTATCCATTCGGTTTAGCGCCCAAGAAAGGTTTACAGCCGTTGGCCGTGATGATTCAAGGTAGTCTTTTGCTTTTTTGAATGCAGGATAAAATTCATCCCAAAGTGCAGCTTTTATTTCCAGTGCTGCAAGATAGATCCCTATAGCTGCCGCGACCCCTATAGCCGGAGCGCCGCGCACTTGCAAAAGATATATCGCCTGGTAAATATCTTCTTGTTTTTTTAGGCGCAAGATTTTGACAGTGCCGGGAAGTTTTGTTTGGTCAATAATAACAAGCTCGTTTGTTTTGTCATCAAGGGAAACTGTTTCTATATTTAAAATATTTTCTGCCATTTACTTACCGTTTTTTCGATGTGTTTTTTTTCGGAACAGATTTTTTAGATACAGGTTTTTTTGATGCCGTTTTTTTTGATGGATTTTTATCAGCACCTGCAAACTTTGTGCGTTTCGCTGCCCGCAAAAGCGCCGCAACAAAATCTTCGCCTTTTTTAAATGCGGCACGTTTTATAATAAATTCTTTTGCGCAAAGGATGTTTGTCTGCTCTGCTTTTATGCGCGCCGCAATATCTGTTATTGACGTAACATCTTTTACCTGCGCCATGCCAACTGTGCGACGTATTAATTCTAAACCGGTGCAGGCGGCAGTATCTGATAGGATAGTCTCCAAATACCATTGTGCAAAGCCTGCCGTTTTAGCCATGCGGTCTGTTGCGCACTTTTTAAAGCAAACAAGAAATTTCTTTTTAAACAGATCAATTACCTTAGCTGCCGTCTTTAACACCCAATCGCAAAACTTTTTATCGCCTGCGGCATTGCCGTTATCCCATGCAAAAAACAGATTTGCTATAACATTGCCTATGTCGTAACCCATAGGTCCGTAAAAGGCGAATTCAGGGTCAAACACACGGGTTGCAGCAGCGCCGGCTTCAGATTCACCGTTAACAGATGACTTTACAAAAATAGATCCGGTATGTAAATCGCCGTGCAGCAAAGCTTGTGCATTATTCATAAATTCAAATTTTAATTTTGCAACTTCAAGATGAAGTGCCGCATCTCCATAAAGTTCTTTTTTAACAAAAACGGAATTTTCTTTTGTTACAAGATTACGTTTGTTTACATCATTGTAAGGCTCTGTGTAAACTAAATCTTCCGTAATTCCGCACAATTCAGGATTGATAAAACTTTTTACAAGATCCTTTTTTGCCTTGTGTTCCATAACAATATCTGTGCTGTTTAAAAGTGTGTTTACCATAAAGGTGGTAATATCATCTGCAAAATCCGGAAAAGTTTTATGTTCCATTAGCGCATAACGCATCAATTGATAATCAGATAGGTCTTCCATTATACAAGCACACATCACAGTATCATACTTGTAAATTTTAGGAACAAGGCCAGGTGCATATTTGTCTTGCAAAATAAGAATTTCAGATTCGATGCGGTTCCTATCGGTAGAGATCTTCATATCGGCACTGATACGCAAAACCTCACCGGCTTGTTTCACAATGATCGACTTGCCTCTACTTTCGTCAACAAGTCTAAAAACATAATTAAGATTACCGTCGCCTATTTCTTTAACAGTGATATTTGCGTCTGCATCAAAATAATCCGGCATCTGATCCCTAATATAATCCGATACATCAGAATCCTTCATTAAAAAATAACTTTCAAAACACGACATAAAAGCCTCCTGTAAAAAAGTGTGAATATTGCAAAGGGCAGTACAAACTTAAAGAACCCTTCTACCGGACAGTCTAGCACATAAATGATCAATTTGCAAATATGAATCCCTTAAAAAGTAAAACACACCAATTCATTTAACTACACCGATTATGACTCCATCTATTTCATGTATTTGCAAATATGAAATAAATTCGTTTGCAATATCTTTTGTCGTAAATATATAGATAGTATCTTTATTTGCTTTTCCATTACGAATAAGCGATATTTCCGCAGTTTTATTATTTTCGATTTTAGTAGTGTTTTTGCGCGCAATATAGCTGTCATTTGTTGTCAGTTTATTTTTTACAGCAAAGTCAATAATAGAATATAACTTATCAGTTGTTCCTTCTACATAAAATATATGTTTTTTTTGCGCGGCAATTGAATCCCATTCTCTTGATGATAACTCATTTTGCCACACAGTTTTGTTTTGAAAACTTGAACCTTTACCTGTAAAATAATTCGATAAATCTATGTATTGTAATACCGCAAACATACATAGCAAAAGTAAAGCCGTCTTTTTTTCGATCCTATGAATATAATATATTCCCGCACATATAATGATATACATTACAGGCCAAATAAACCTGCCTGTGGCACGGAATATACTCCATATTTTATTTATGATTGGCGGTAAATTATATTCAAATATTATTTTTGAATTAAAAGTTATGACAGGCGACAAGGCAATCAGAAAAAATACTGTAATAATGCCAAAATATGGAACCATTGTTTTTAGAAATTTTTTTTCTTTAAAATGCAGTGCTATCTTTCTTGCGTTTTTTAATTGCACGGCAAAAACAAACAAAATTGCCAAAAGAATTCCAAACCCTAAATAGCCATAACCCTCATATTGACCGTCTATTGCAAGAGGTAATCTTTTTAAGAATATTGATGTTCCCATTGAATTAAACAAGGTATTGATATTGCTACTAAAAAAACCAAGCCCCCCTGCTGACACATTTTTATGTGAATAAAACGCTCCAAAAATATACATTGTTACAAGTAAAACCGTAATAGAGATGGCAAATAGTACAATGCTTTCACGCAATCTTTTTGCTTCAAGGTAATTACTTAAAATATAAAAAATCATAAAAATAATTATCATTGGTGCAAAATATAAATGAATGAGTGCCGAGAGAAAAAGCAGTCCGCTCCAAATTAATATATCTTTCTTCAATGTTCGCAGGGGATTTGCTGTTATGCAAACGTAAATGCAAAGAAGAATAATAAAATGCGACGCTAAAGATGTCTGGCGGAAAATTTGTTCAACCATTGTTGTAGAAAAAATAAAAAACAACGATCCTGCAGCTGCATAAAGCGTGCTGCCGCATAATTTTTGGACAATTAGCCCCGAAACTGCGCCTTGTAAAAAATAGATAATAATACCAAACAATCCAAAATACTGAAAATTTGATGGCAAAAAATTTGAAAAAATCTTAAAAAACACAGCGAAAAGCGGAATAGAATCTGTATAAATTACGGATTCCAGATAAGGATAAACGATATTATCCATAAGGCCAATTGGAAAATACCACGCTGAATTACGGAACATAGCCCAGCCTGTATAATGTTGGGATAAATCACCGCCTACCATAAGCCAATCGGTATAAGTAAAATCAAGAATCGCAATGCCAAAGGTTTTTATAAAAAACAAAACGCCTAAAATACCGCATAAAACAAAAACAAATGTTTTTGCGACACAGTATTGTTTTAGTTTTTCAAACCATACGGCTCGAATAAATTTTTGCAGTCCATTACAAATCGGCTTTACTGTTTTTGGAAAGCGTTTAAAAACCAGCCGTAAAAGAAGAACAAATACAAGAAAGGTACAGCCGATAACTTTTTTTAAGACTATTTCCCACTTTTCAAATAATGTTTCCGGGTTTAATGACCTGTGAACGATATTTGTTTCCACAAAAGGTGTAACTTCTGTTACAAAAAATGAAACAACATTGACAAGTAACACTGATAGCACGGCGCAAATAAATATTCCAGACAATGAAACAACAAGCAACGGAATATTTTTTCCGCAAAATCCGTTAAAACTCGCTTTATGCTTTCCAAAATAATTAATTGGTGCCATAATAAATACTCATTTTATTTTCCGATATTTAGAATCACCACACCAAGACTTATTAGCAGTATTCCAAGCCAAGAAACAATCCCGATACTTTCTTTCAAAACCGTAATACTTAATATACAGACCAACACATTAATCATTCCGGCCGCAATAGGATACATAAGGCTCAATTTAAATTTAGACATAAGCCACAAAGACATTAAAAAGCTTACGATATAAAGTATCGCCCCTAGTATAACTTTATATCCAAGCCGTATATTTACAGCTGGCTGTACAAGGTTAATACTTGTAATGCCAATATCACTCTTCATAAGAATTAGCGCTGATGACGAACACAGTATATATATTATAAAAATTAAATACTTTACCATCTTTTATAGACCATCATTTCTTATCCTTTATCAAATAATGCGGACGTTGTTTCACTTCATTGTAGGTCTTCGCTAAATATTGACCAAGAATACCGATTGTAAGAAGCTGCACGCCGCTAAAAAATGAAATAACACATATTAGCGTTGTCCATCCATCAACCGGCACGCCCCATACCAGCTTGCGAATAATGGAAAAAATTATAACAGCCAATGATGCCAGAAAAGCAAGGATTCCGCAAACCGAGGCAACCGAAAGCAACTTGGATGAAAAACCGATAATGCCATCCATTGAGTACAGAAATAATTTTTTAAACGGCCACTTTGTTTTTCCTACGATACGCTGTACATTCTCGTATTCAAACCATTTTGTCCTAAAGCCAATCCATGGAAAAATTCCTTTAGAAAACCGGCTCCGCTCGCTCAATGATAAAATAGCATCAACATACGGACGGGACATCAGTCTGAAATCGCCCTCACCATCAGTTACTTCCATTTCTGTAAGCTTGCTGATAATACGATAAAAACAACGGCTGAAAAAAGACCGAATTCTTGAATCGCCTGTTCTTGTACGTAACATTCCGGCACAGTCAAATTCACCTGAGCTGACCGCATTAAGCATTTGAGGAATAAATAAAGGCGGATGCTGTAAATCGGCATCCAGTAAAACGACATACGCTCCCTTTGCCTCTCTAAGCCCTGCAAGCATTGCAGCTTCTTTTCCAAAATTTCGTGAAAACACAATATAATGAACCCTGTCATCCGTTTGGCCGATTTTTTCAATAATTTTTGCAGTATCATCTTTTGAACCGTCATCAACAAAAATAATTTCGCAAATAATATCTTTTTGTTCAAGATTCTTTAAAATTTCAGATGACTCTTTGTAAAAAATTGGGATGGATTCTTGTTCATTAAAACACGGAACGACAAGCGATAGCGTTACCATATCACCCCCAGCGCCGCACAAGGAGACTTGGCACAGCCAGACTCGGCTATATAATTAAATGGCTCTTGGATCATATCACTATTGTAGCAAAAAAATGAATAAAATTGCAATGAAAAATTTTGGTGGTGTTGGGGACTATATCACAGCCCATTTTAGACTGCTCATACTAGAGTGTTATATGCTATAATATATGAGTTATGAAAGTGCATATTATAGAATCACTCAAGCGGATTGTTTGTTGCACACTGTAACAAAAAATAATGCGCCTCTTACAATAAAGATCATGTTATGATACAATTTGATAATATTTTATTGTTTTTAAGAGGAGTTTTTATGAAAACAAAAAGAAAAGATTCGGCATTTAGTAGCGTCCGGAATGACAAACGTAAACTGGAATCGATCTTCCTGTTTACAACCGGCAAATGTAATGCCAAGTGTGCTATGTGTTTCTATGCAGATGACATGGCAAAAAAGGAGCAGGATTTAAGTTTTGAGCAATGGAAAAAACTTTCAGAATCCGCACCTAATTTTAACAGATTGTGGATTTCTGGAGGAGAACCCACAATGCGCGAGGACCTGCCTGAAATCATTGAAATGTTCTACAAGAACAATCATATCAAGGATATTAATTTTCCTTCAAATGGTATGAAGCCGGATTTATACATAAGCTGGATAAAGCGTCTGCGCCAAAGTTGCCCTAACATGAATATTACTACAAGTATTTCGTTTGACGGTTTTGGTGAAACGCATGACAGGCAGCGCGGTGTTGAATGTTTTTATAAGGCTGCAGAAACAATCTACAAAATTACAGAAAATTTTAAAAGTGACGGCAAAGTAATTAAAAATCTTGCAACTGTTATTACTAAATACAATGTTGATCAAATTATTGATTTCTTGTCGTGGGTATATGGACGCTTTAATGTTTCGTCTCACGTAATAGAGTGTGCACGCGGTATGACACGCGAAGACGGTGTAAAAGTTTGCACGGAAGATTCGCTGCGCGCATTGCAAGACGAAGCTATGCCTTTTTATTTTTTATATGCAAAGCGTATTGCCGCAGGCATGAATTTTATTGGACGCGGTTTAACAAGATATTTTTTTACAGGTCTTATGAAATTTATGTTTAATCTGCGCGTAGCAAATATTGAAAAACCAACATGCTGGGGTATAGAGTGTACAGCCGGAGAGACGACATTAGTTATTGATTACGACGGACGTTTCCGAGGTTGCGAATTACGTGATCCTATAGGTAAAGTTCAGGATTACGATTGTAATATTCAAAAAATACTTGACAGCGAGGCATTAGCAAAAGAAATTGATGCTGTAGGTCATGGATATAAGGCAAACTGCTGGTGTGTACATGGCTGTTGGATGATGTCATCAATTATATTTAATCCATTAAAAATGAAGTCGATTCTTGATAAGTGTAACAAAGAAGCTAAAAAGTTAGACCGCCCTATTAATATCACAGAAGAAATGCTGCAAGGTTTTGAAAGTAAGTACAATATCGACACAGCAAAATTAAAAGAAATAGGAATATTGAAATAGATCACCTCTTATAGACATGATTGATTTTAATTCCATTGTAAAGGGAATAACAGATTCCACTTTATTTGAACCTCTTTTAGAGGCTTACAAAGGCAACAAATTTCCTCTGTCTATAAACGGTGTTCACGGTTCGTTGCATGCAATTGTTGCCGGTGCATTGCACAATGTAAATGATGCACCGGCGCTTATTGTAGTTCCTGCGGAAAGCGATGCTCTGGAATTACAAAGCGATCTAAGTTTTTTACAAATTGAAAGCATGATTTTTCCTTCGTGGGGTACACTACCCTACCGCAGTCTGGCACCGTTTAGTGCGGTGTTTGCAGACCGCGCAAAGGTTCTTGCCGCATTATGCGGCGAAAAAAGATGCCCTGTAATTATTGCAGCGATGCGTTCTTTTTTAACACCTGTTCCGCCGCCTGATTATTTTAAAAAATTATCCATAAAAATTTCTGTAGGCGGCACTATTGATACTGTGGAATTAAGCCGTATCCTGACATCGTGGGGCTGGACAAAAGTACAGCGTGTGCAGATGCCTGCCGAATTTGTTGTGCATGGCGAAGTAATGGACATATTTGCAGGAGGCAGCGATGCATACCGCATCTTGTTGGATTTTGACAAAGTTGAATCAATAAAACTTTTTGATATTAACGATCAAAGTACAGTTTCTGCAGTAGATAAGATCGCAATACATCCGCAAAAAGAACTTGTTTGGGATGATGAACGTATAGATATATTAAGTGAAAATTTAGCGGCGCTGCCTGAATTTAAAGATGACGGCAAGACCTTGCTAGAAAATTTGATGACAGAAAAAATTGTAAGCGGCGAGGAATTGTTGTATCCGCTTGCGTTTGAAAAACTAAAACAAACAAAACAGGGCTTTTCTATATTAGATTATTTTGAATGTTTTAAAAATAGTGATGTAATATTTTTTGACTATGAGCGTTTAGAAAAAATACAGGAAGTACTAGATAAAGAATATTTAAATTTATTCAGGTCAACTTTACGTGAACGCGAAGTGCCGCCGCCTTCTGCAATTTTGCTGGATTTTAAAGAATGTAAAGGCCGTGTGCAACGCGGAATTTATTTTTTGTCATTTAGTAGCGAACAGAGTATTGATTTACAATCAAGCAGCGCAAAAAATTATATGGGCAACATCACTTATATGAAAGAAGATTTTTTCGCTCTTTTGGAACAAGGCTGGATGATTGTTGTTGCATCGCAATCGGAATCACAAGTGCTGCGCATATCAGAAATGTTACACAGTCCGGAGGAGGCAAGCACTCATCAGTTATATGTAATTAACATGCCGTTGTCGCAGGGTTTTGCATTAAGTGAATTGAAATTTTTGCTTGTCCAAGAAAAAGAAATTTTTGGAAGGCAGCGCCGTCCGCAATCACTAAAAACTGTAAAAAGTAAAGCATTAGATACATTTGTAGAACTAAACCCCGGTGATTATGTGGTGCATGTAAATTACGGCATAGGTTTATTTAAAGGCATTGACCGCATTACAGCACTTGGTCACGAACGCGATTATATAAAGCTTGAATATGCAAACGAAGAAACTGTTTTTATACCTATAGAACAAGTTAACCTTGTACAACGGTATATCTGCAATGAAGGTGCAGCCCCGCGTCTTGATTCGCTTGGATCAAAAGCATGGAGTGAACGCAAAGAGCGGGCACGCAAAGCGGCAGAAGAACTTGCCGAAAAACTTTTGGATATTTACGCAAAGCGATCTGCTGCAATCGGCTTTACATTTCCGCCTGATACGGAATGGCAAACTATGTTTGAAGCAAGTTTTCCTTACGAAGAAACAGAAGATCAACTGCGCTGCGTAGAAGAAATAAAAACAGATATGGAAAGTACACGTCCTATGGACAGGCTTGTCTGCGGAGATGTAGGTTACGGTAAAACAGAAGTGGCGCTGCGGGCTTGCTTTAAGGCAATAATGGGCGGTAAACAGACTGCATTTATGGTGCCTACAACAATTCTTGCAGAGCAGCACTACGAAACATTTGTAGAGCGTTTTAGAAATTTTCCGGTGCGTGTTGCTATGCTTTCACGTTTTGTGGATCGCAAAACAATTAATAAAAATCTGGAAGCTGTAGAAAAAGGCGAGGTCGATATTTTAATCGGCACACACCGCATAATACAAAAAGATGTACACTTTAAAGATCTGGGTTTAATGGTTATAGATGAAGAGCAGCGTTTTGGTGTAAAAGATAAAGAGCGTTTAAAAGAGATGAAGCGCAATGTTGATTGCTTAGCATTGTCTGCTACACCTATACCGCGCACGCTGCATATGAGTTTAATAAAAATCCGCGACATGAGTATTCTTGCAACACCTCCGCAAAATCGCCGTCCTATAGAAACTAGTGTTAGTGAATATGATGATGCAATTGTTATTTCTGCAATACGTCAGGAAATTGAACGCGGCGGGCAAGTGTTTTTTTTGCACAATAAAATACAAACTTTAGAAGAAGTCCGGCTGCGTCTGCAACGTTTAATGCCGGAGCTTATTGTTGATATTGCACATGGAAAAATGGATGTCCGCCAGTTAGAAGATGTTATGCATCATTTTATTTCCGGCGGATTTCATGTTTTAGTATCAACAACAATAATAGAAAATGGAATTGATATTCCAAATGTAAACACAATCATTATAGACCGTGCCGATATGTATGGTGTATCACAGTTGTATCAATTACGCGGCAGGGTAGGCAGATCGGATAGAACTGCTTATGCATATTTGTTATATCCTAGTGATACTGCAATTAGTGAACTTGCTATGAAGCGTCTGCAGGCAATTTCAGATTTTACAGAGCTTGGAAGCGGTTTTAAAATTGCAATGAAAGACATGGAAATACGCGGTGCAGGAAATTTATTAGGGCGTGAACAATCAGGTGCGATCTATTCTGTAGGATTTGATCTGTATATGCGCCTGTTAGACGAAGCAATACAAAAACTACAAAAAGAAGATTACACGGCAGAAACAGAAACACTTTTGGAATTGGAATACTCAGGATTTATACCCGATAATTATATTGCAAGCGCACAGGAAAAAATGGATCTGTATAAAAAGATAGCAGCAGTAACTAACAAAGATGAATTGGAAAGTTTGCAGCAAACAATCATCGACCGTTTTGGTCCGCCGCCGCAAGAGGCAATCTCGTTATTATCACTGGCAGAGATACGGATAGTTTGCAAAGAGCTTTCTATCTTGTCGTTAAAAGAACGCAAAGGCATCGTACAAATGCAATTTACAAAAGTATCAAAAATAAATGTTGATAAAATAATAAGGCTTATAAAAGAAAGTGCCGGTAAAATAAAAATCGATCCCTCGTCACCGGATACTTTGATTTTGCAAACTGGCAACATCGGTCTAAAAGAAAAAAGCGAATATATACGGCAAAAACTGGAAGCACTGCGGTAATTGTATTGCACCGTGTGAATTCGCCCCTCTTAAGCGCGCGCGTTGTTTTTTATCAAAACTTGTTTTATAATTGTAACTAGGAGCGTGATCCCCTTGATAAAAAAATTTAATCCGGCGGAGATTGCAGACTTTGCAAGATTCTACGGTTTCCACTATGACAATTTAGACACTCGCGCACTGGTCCGCGAAGTTGGTGTTGATATGCGCCGCGGGCTATCCGGTGTATCGTCTTATATGCCTATGATACCTTCGTATTTAAAACCTGTTTCGCATTGCCCGCCTGAAAAAGAAGTTATCGCACTTGATGCTGGAGGGACAAATCTGCGTGTTGCCCGTGTGCGTTTTGATTCTGATGGTAAGCCGATTGTAATTGATGCAAAAAAATATCCAATGCCCGGAACTCAAGGCCGCCTTACAGATACTGAATTTTTTGACGCGCTTGCCGCCGTTACCGCGCCGTTTTTAGAAAACGGTACGGAGCCTAGCGGATTGGGTTTTTGTTTTTCTTACGCAATGACTATGACAGAAGATGGTGACGGAATACCCACAATGTTCAGCAAAGAGTTGGATATTCCTGATGTTGTAGGTAAAGCTGTCGGTGCCGGTTTGCGCGACGCATTGAAACGTCGCGGTCTTAAAGCACCTAACCGCATTGTACTTTTAAATGATACCGTTGCAACTTTGTTGACAGGAATTACTTCTATACCGCAGCGGTATCCATCTAATTTCGATGCCGAAAAAAAACCGTTGCTTGATCGATATGGAATTCCATCAGGTCCCGTAGTAGGTTTTATTTTGGGGACAGGTTTTAATACTGCATATCCTGAAATATCAATTCCAAAAATCGGGTTTACTGCAAAGAGTGCGTTAGATGCACAAGTTGTAGTCACAGAATCCGGCAACTTTTTAAACCGTTATCAAGGACAGCTAGACAAAGAGTTCGATGCCGGTACAAAAAATCCGGGCGGCTACACCACAGAAAAAGCATGTTCGGGCGCGTATCTGGGATCCTTGACATTGCATATTTTTAAGCAGGCAATAAAAGACAAACTAGTTAGTTTTGAAAAGAGCGGTGAGCTTTTAGCCATGCCTGCTTTGCAGACAAAAGACCTAAATGATTTTTTGCAAAATCCGCTTGCAATGTCAGGAACAGTCGGCAGTCTTTTTGCAAATAACGAGGCATCTGCACTTTCTTCATTATTTTATATTTCACAAATTATAACAGAACGTGCCGCTATTCTTTCTGCAGCCGTTGTCGCCGGTACAATCATTCACATGGAAGCAGGATACGATCCGGCATCTCCGGCGCGTGTTGCGGTAGAAGGTACAACTTATGTTATGTTCGGACAGCTCCGCCGCTCACTGGAATCGCACCTTCATTGTATGCTCAATGCCGATAAACCGCGCTCTTGCATTGTTGACAATGTTGAACAAGCTTCGCTTATAGGAGCTGCGGTTGCGGCATTATCGTGAACACAAAATACAGGTAGGATTTATAAACAAATGCAGCTTTCAGAATTCGACACTTGGTACAGAAAACGTTACAACAGAACAAGCAGCGCGCTTACAACAACTTTTTTAATTGCAGGCGATCTAATTTCGATAATGTTGTCATTTGGATCCGGTTTTTTTATTGTCAACTTTGTTGATAACGGTTACATAAACTTCCGTTCATTTGTTACATACTATCCGTATCTGTTTGTTTTTATAGCATTCTTTATTGTATTTGGACTCTATCCGGGTGTGTCGATAGCACCGGCAGAAGAGCTGCGGCGTTTTGTCTGTGCCAGCATTTTGTCGCACGGCGAGGTAATACTTGCACGCTACATTATGGATCAAGAAGTGGGTCCAATTTCTGTTGCTTTTATGATAAGTTTTTTTTGGTCTGTAATTTTTTTCCTGTTCAGCCGCACCATAATACGTACATTTCTGCACGAAACAAAACTAGGTATTATTCCTGCGGTGGTATTTGGTGCAGGAGAAATGGGGCGCAGTGTTATCGACAAAATGCTGGATAAAAAAACAGGTTACAAACCTGTACTTATCCTTGATAACGATGTGAACACAGGCGAGTGGTACCGCGATATTCCTATAATTCATGATACCACGCTTGGTAATCATATAGTTAAAACATATAAAATAAAAATGGCAGTTGTAGCCATTGCCGATATTTCGCAGAGTGGTCTTGCAAAACTTTTAAATCGCTCCGTATCTGCATTTCGTTACAACATTTTAATTCCGAATTTTTCTGCCCTAAATAGTATTTGGATGACCGTGCGTGATTTTGACGGCATACTTGGTTTTGCGACAAGCAATCAACTTAACATGCCATGGAATGTTTTTATAAAACGTGCAATGGATATTGTGCTTACAATTGTTATCGGTTTAATTATTGCAATCCCTTTGCTGTTAGTCGCTATTCTTGTAAAGGTAACATCCAAGGGTCCGGTACTTTATGGTCAACCGCGTATAGGTAGAAACGGTGTGCATTTTAAAATGTGGAAATTCCGTTCTATGCATGTAGATGCAGAAAAAAAACTGAAATCTCTGTTGGAAAGTGATCCTGAAGCAAGAAGAGAATGGGACGAAAACCGAAAAATAAAAAATGATCCGCGTATAACAACTCTTGGAAAATTTATCCGCCGTTACAGTATTGATGAGTTCCCTCAATTTATAAACGTACTTACAGGCGAGATGAGCTTGGTAGGACCGCGCCCGCTTTTGTTAGACGAAATTGAAAAATACGGAAAAGATTTTGAACGTATAGTTTCTGTAATACCCGGCTTAACGGGGCTGTGGCAGGTTTCCGGGCGCTCAAACACTGATTATGGAGAACGCATAGCATTCGGTATATACTATCTGCAAAGTTGGTCGCCATGGCTTGATATTTGGATTTTATACAAAACTGTAGCCGTTGTCATACAAGGCAGGGGGGCATACTAAAAATGAAAACTGTTCTTGTTGTAGGCGGCTTGGGATATATCGGCTCTCATGTTGTGCAAGATTTAACGGAGCATAATTATAATGTCGTTGTGCTTGATGATTTAAGCGAAGGACACCGCGAGTCGCTTAATAACAGCAATGTAGATTTTATTTGCGCAAATATTAACGATACCGGCGCATTGGAAAATGTATTTACAAAATATTCTATTGATGTTGTTATGCATTTTTCTGCATTTGCTTACGTTGGCGAATCAGTTGACAATCCGCAAAAATATTATTTAAACAATGTGTGTGCGACAATCAATTTGCTATCCGCTATGCTGCGTCACAATGTAAAAAAATTTATATTTTCGTCTTCGTGTGCAACTTATGGAGTGCCTGAGTACACTCCAATTGATGAAGCACATCCGCAAAATCCCATCAATCCTTATGGAGCTACAAAACTTATGGTGGAGCGCATATTAAATGATTATCATCATGCATACGATTTTGATTATTGTGCTTTGCGTTATTTTAATGCTGCCGGTGCAGATCCATCAGGCAAAATTGGAGAAAGCCACCGCATAGAAACTCACCTGATACCTCTGGTATTAAAAACACTAACCGGCGAAAAGCAAAACATATCAATTTTTGGTGATGATTACGAGACACCTGACGGCACCTGTATTCGCGATTATATTCATGTTTGCGATCTCTCTTTGGCACACCGTCTTGCAATGGAGCTTATTCTTGATAACGGCGGATCATATTGTGTAAACCTTGGCACAGGAATGCGCACATCTGTAAAAGATATTATCAAAGCATGCGAGGATATAACAGGCAGAACGGTACCTGTTGTCGTCTCGCGCCGCCGTTGCGGGGATCCTGCAGTCTTAGTCGCCTCAACAGATTATGCAAAAAAACTTCTTGGCTGGAGTGCATCATACACGAATATCCATGACATAATAAAAACTGCATGGAACTGGGAGCAAAATAAAAAATATTGAAATATTAATTCGGTAGATAATCGATCAATTATCAATTATCGATTATTGATCAAAAGAAAAGACTAGAAATTAGAGCGGACAATTTTGTATAATAAATTATGATAAAAGCTATAGCAAAATTAGTACTTGCCTTAAACAGCAATGTAAAAAAAACACAAATAGCGGCTGGGATTTCTTGGGGACTTCTGTTGGGCTTACTGCCTGCGGGTAATGCATTTTGGATACTCATATTTATTCTGTCATTGTTTTTAAAGCATAACCAGGGCGGCAAACTTTTTTTAATGGCAATTATGAAATTGCTTGCCCCTATTACTGCCTCAGCAATTGACGGAATCGGTTGGAGCGTCTTGCATATTGCCAGTCTGCAATCTTTATTTACAACGATGTACAACATGCCGTTTGTGCCGTTTACCAATTTTAACAATACGTTGGTTGCAGGCGGTTTAGCAGCCGGCATAGTTCTTTGGATTCCAGTTTTTGTGATCATCACTTTGCTTATTCCTTTTTACAGGAACACTTTGCTGCCAAAGATACTTAACAACAAAATATTGACGGCAGTACAAAACTCTCCGCTAATAGTAAAAATACGTGATGCTATGAATGTAATTACCGATATTAAAAATTTAAATCTTTGATATTAAAGAATAATAAAAAATAGGATACCTTAATGGCAAAAAAAATATGCGGTCTTTTTAAAAAACCAATAAAAGAAAAATTATTTGAAAAGAAATTTTTAAAATATATTGAGCAAAAATCAGACAAAGAATTTTTAAAAGAAATGTTTGAATTAAAAGATGGGTTTTGGACATTGCCTGTGTTTAGTGCAAGCAAAGAAGATCTTGCTAAAATAACACGGCTAAACAAATTGGCTAAAGACATTAAAGCAAACAGAGTCTTGCCGGTTAATTTTATTCCGCTTGCAGGTGCGGGTATTGTTTTTGCCGGAGCTTTTATTTTTTTTACGGTAATTATGAATCCGCTTTTAGAAGGCATAATAGAAAACGCTTTAGAAAATGTCTTTGAAGCAAAAGCCGATATAAAAAAATTCAATCTAAATCTTTTACGCTTTAGAGTTAGTATGCAGTCAATGACGATAGCAAATGCAGACAGCCCTATGGAAAATTTAATTGATATAGGCCGCATGGAAATTCGTCTTTTGCCACAGGCAGTGCTTAGAGGTAAAATCTATATAGAAGAAATACGTGCCGACAGTATGCAATTCGGTACAGAGCGCACTAGTTCCGGTGAGTTGCCTGCATACAAAAAAAAGCAATTGGAAGCGGCTAAGGCAAAACCTCCTGCCCCGCCGCTTATCGACTTAAAACAGTTTGATGCAATGGCGTTGATCAAACAGGAGTATGATAATTTAAAATCACCGCAGCTTGTTGATACTGTTTACAATTTTTCTAATGGCCTTGCTGATAAGTGGCAGGAAAAAGCTGGTGACACAAAAAAACAGGTAACAGATTTACAATCTGCGGCACGTCCTATATTGAATTTTAATGTCAAAGGTATAGATATACGCGATCCAAAATCAGTGCAGGATCTTATTAAACTTGTTGCAGACGGCAAAACAATGGTCGACAAAGTAAAAACAGCAAAAGAATCTGCTGCCGGAATTGTTGATGGTGTTCAAAGTGATGTTAAACAAAGCAGGGAAATGTTAGCCGGTGTACAATCATCAATACAATCCGATTACAATCATTTAAAATCATTTTTAGATTTTTCAGGCGGTGCGTATAAAGATATTTTAAATCCTGCTATTGAACAAATATTAACAGGCACAGCGCAAAAATACATAATGTATGGCAAGCGCTTATTGTCGGCAGCAGAAAAACTTAAAGCATACCAACAAACAATGCAAGCCGAAAAACCAAAAAAAATTGTATTTAAAGGACGCGATGTACAGTTTCCTACCATGCAATATCCTAAATTTTATCTTGGTATATTTGCTTCTGACTTTACATTAAACGATTGGAAGTTTTCGTTTGACTTGCGTGATGTATCATCTGCACCTGATCTTATTGTGCGTCCTACAACATTGAACATCGGTATAGAGGAACTTTCCGGCAGCAAAAAAATGTTTTCGGTTAAGACATTGGGTGATTTTAGGGCGAATCCTGTTGCCTACTTGTATGAAGTTGAAGTTGAAGGTAAAAATATTTTTGCCAGATTAGAAAGGCAACTAAGCAGTATACAAGAAATAGGTATAGGCGGTTTTGAAGGGAATATTGGATTTAATGTTTCTGCAAACGGCTACAAGGCGGGGCAGCGCACAGTTGAAGGCAATTTGGTGCTTTTTCAAGCGGTAGTAATAGAACCTGCAGGAACCATTGCAGAAGCTTTAAATGAAGCTGTACAGGAAGCAGGCAAAGTAGAAATTGGTTTTAAAACTGAGCATACTACAGAAGACGGAAATCATATTTCGATTAACTCCAACTTGTTTGATTTAATTACAGCATCATTAAAGAAAGCTGCGGATAAATATTTAAAACAAGCGCAAGCAGAATTAGAGCGTGCATTAAAAGAATATATTTCTAATTATTTAAAAGAAAAAAATATTTCTGTTTCGATTGAACAATTGGACTCTATTTTTTCTGCAATTAAAGTTGATGCTGCCTCGATAGATTCTTTGCAAACTACTTTGCAAACAAAAGTTTCTGAAATGGAATCAAAAGTAAAAGGTTTAGGAACTCAAAAAATAGACGAAGCAAAAGAAACTGCACAACAAGTAGCCAATGAAACAAAGGGAAAAGCAGAGGCAGCCGCACAGAATGCTGCAGAAGAAACAAAACGTAGAGCAGAAGCTGAGGTAGAAGCTACAAAGAAAAAAGCAGAAGAAGAGGCAAAGAAAATGGCCGAAGATGCAAAGAAAAATGTTGCAAAGAATGCGTTTGGTAAGTTGCCATTCTAATTTGATACGATTGACCTTAACCCGCATGGGAGCTTAGATTTATGCAGCAAGTTTTACGTACAGGATTTTCTTTAGATCAACGGCAAACCCTTACAATGAATGCGCAGATGATTCAAGCTTTAAAGCTTATGGATCTGCCTTTGTTGGATTTGCGCGAAAAAATTGTAGAAGAGTTAGAAAAAAATCCCGCTCTGGAAATAGTAAAAGACAATAGCATTGTTTCGCTGGATACCGCATTAAAAAATTATAAAACGGAAAAAGACTATGTTGATAGCGGCTGGGATTCGCCCATTGCAAAAGGCAGCCGAAGCAGCGGATCGACAGACGAGCGCAGACAGTTTATAGAAGGTGTACTTACACAAGACGAAACATTGCAAGAACATTTGCTGTGGCAGTTTCGTTTGCAACCAATAACAGAAGATATTGTACGAAGTGCCGGTGAATATTTAATACAGAATATAAACGGCGACGGTTTTTTTTTATCATCACCAGACACTTTTTTTGACAAGAATGCAAAAAATTCTTTTACAAAAAAAACAATAAAAAAAGCCCTGCAAATTATATATTCGTTGGATCCTATGGGCTGTTGTACGCTGAATTATGTTGAATCGCTGTCTGTACAGGCAAAAATAAAATTTCCAAAAGACGCAAAACTCATAAGTGCTATGATTCCATATCTTGAACAGTTGGAACGCGGAAAATTTGCAGATGCGGCACGCGCTCTTGGCGAAGATAAAAATATACTAGCCGAATTATATGAAGATCTAAAAACATTAAATCCGTTTCCGGGTAGGCAATTTAAAAACGGCACCGCAGATGATGTGCGGTTTGTAATTCCCGATATTCAAGTTGTCAGAAAAGAAGATGAATTTAGTATTTTTCTAAACAACGAAGAAATTCCTGTGTTGGGAATTCATCCATATTTTTTAGAAAGGCAACAAAAAAACAAAGACGAAAACCCAAACAGCTCGAAGACATCAAGCGATTATGAACATCAATTCTTAAATGAAAACTTAAAAGAAGCCCGCTGGTTTATGGAGTGTATTAATAAACGCAATCATACTTTATTGCGTGTAACGCGGGCTATTGTAGAGTTTCAACGTCAGTTTTTTGTTGACGGACCAAAACATTTAGTGCCGCTTAGTTTGCGTGATATTGCCGGTGAACTAAAACTTCACGAAACTACTATTTCGCGCTGTGCAAATGGCAAGTACGTACAAACGGAATGGGGTATCTACCCGCTGCGTTATTTCTTTACAAATTCAATAAGCGGCAGCGGCAGCACAGGATCGGAACATTCACAGGCTTCAGTAAAAGAAGTTCTCCGCGAAATTATTGCAGAAGAAAAAGAGCAACTTTCTGATAATGCTATTTCTGTGCTGCTTAGCGAGCGCGGTATAAACATAGCGCGGCGTACTGTGGCAAAGTATAGAAAACAACTGTCACTGGATTCTTCGTACAAAAGGTAAGGTATGAATATTGATATTATTATTGCAGACCCTTGTGGAAATATAACAGCGTTTGTTCCGGCAAAAAAAATACCTTTTACAAATATCGAAACTGCAAAAAAAATTCTTGCAGATAAAACAATGAATGTCGAACAAGTTGGTTTTTTTACTATGCCTACAGAAACGGCAGATAGTAATTTATGGCATTTAGAAATGATGGGAGGGGAATTTTGCGGCAATGCAGCGCGTAGTTTTGGTTTGTTCTGTGCAAAAAAACGTAAACTTACAGGAAAGAATTCTATACCGGTTAGCATAAGCGGCACACAGTTACCTGTAATCGTCAATGTTGATGTAGAAGAAAATTTTGCAGAAGTAGAAATTCCGCCACACTTAAAAATTGACCAATTACTGCATAAATTAAATCCGCATGAATCCAAAATATTGCCTGTTTGTGTTTTTGATGGAATTACACATGTTATTGCAAAAAATATTTCAGCTAACAAAAAAAATTTTTTTGACATAAAAAAAATTGCAGAAAGTGCAATGTCTACGGAAACGTCAAAAAGCGGCAACAACAAAACTAATGCCTTAGGCATAATGTTTTTTGATTCGCAAAATCAGTTTTTACAACCAGCTGTCTATGTTTACAAAACAGAATCACTTGTATTTGAATCAAGCTGTGCGTCAGGCTCGGCGGCTTTTGCAATATGCAAATATAAAGATATTACAGATTGTAACGAAATCTTTTTGTTAAAAGAACCGGGCGGTATAATTCAGGTTGGCATAAAAAAAACAGCAGATAAAATTGACAGTATTACCATCGGCGGAAAAATATCATTTAGGTACCTTCAATACTTTTCCGATACTTAATGTTTCAGTCATAGTCATTCCATTAGCCGCAGCAAGATCATCAGGCTTTACGTTATGTGATTTGGCAATAGACCAAAGTGTATCACCTTTTTGTACTGTCCATGTTCCGTTCCAATTATAGTTTTGCAGGGAGGGTGCAGGGGACACCTCAGTTGTACTTGGCTTTTGTATTGCAGGAATAACTATTTGCTGCCCAAGACTCAGATTATCCGGTTTAAGCCCCGGATTTTGTTTTACAATTTGTTCAACAGAGACACCATAGTGTTGGGCGATTGCAGAAAGTGTATTACCTGTCTGTACAATATGTGTATGATATTTTAAAAGTTTTAAATCAGGATTATTAAGTACATCCTGCACAGCATTTGCGTATGGAACTTCAACTTTAAGAAGATGCCCGTTAGGCGGCGTAAGATTGAATTTTAATTCGCTGTTTGCGGAATGCAGCATTACATAATCAATTCCTGCATACTCGGCTAGCATGCTTAAATTGATCTGGTTATCTACTTGCACACGTGTCCATAAATGCTCTTCCGGTGTACTTAAAATATCAAGACCAAATTTACGCGGGTTAGACGCAATGTAATAAATAGCGATCAATTTTGGAACATAATTAATACTTTCGCTTTTTAATTTTTTTCCGGCGGCAAGTTGCCAGTAATTATGGATACCTGTTTGTTTTAATACGTTGTTTACAGCGCCGGAACCGCTGTTGTATGCGGCAAGTGCAAGTTGCCAATCACTATAATCTTTATAATTACTTTGCAATTTAGAAAGCGCCGCATGTGTCGCCTTCCAAAAATCAAGACGCTCATCTTTCCAATCATCAATTACCATATACGGTTTTATGCTATTACGCATAAATTGCCAAAAGCCGGCCGCACCGGAAGAGCTGTGTGCTTTAGCAGAAAATCCGGATTCTATGACAGGAAGATAAAGCAGCTCAGGCGGCATATTACGTGCGGCAACTTCTTCGCGTATAAATGCAAGGTATGGTGAGCCGTCTTTTAAAACTGAAATAAGCCATTTTAATCCGGCAGGTTTTGAATAACGTTCAATAAAGTATTTTGTTAAACTTTCATCAAAACCATTCAGTGTGGGCATAGTAATACCGCGCTTTCTGTCTTCTTGCTGCTCTACCAGACGCGCAGGTAGTACAGTTTTATTTTGACGTAAGGCACGTTCAAATTGTTCCGACTGTGCCGCCGCAAAAAAAGATGTTACAAACATAACAAATGAAAACAAAATTTTTTTTACACTAAAAACCGGCACTAGGCAGAAACCCTCAATATTAAATTACTAAATTATTAAATTAAAAATCCTCAAGCGGAGAATCTTCGTCCATAAAATCAGGGAAAGTATAGACTATCACACCGGAAGAACGGACACGAAGTTGAGCGTGACCTTTTTTTGCCATGTCCTCTAATTGTTTTTTTGCTTCTTCAATAGGTATGTTTGCCTCCAGTGCTGTTTCACTTGCCGACACAATACCTCTGTTGCGGCGTGCCAACATCAGTATTTTGCGTTCTACGCTGTCTTTTACTTTGCCGTTAGTTTGCGGATCGTTTATAAAATTGAAAACCGCTCCTTCTGCATAACGTGTACCTCCGTTGGTATAGTAATGATTGCTCAAAGCATTAGCGATGTCCACCTGTCTGCCAAGCGTTAATAAGTCATAAATTGATCCTATTCCAAAAAGACCGCCGCTGAACATCCAGAGTATGCCTGTACCTGGCTTGCCAAGGTAAAAACGATGAAAGCCCAAAACACCAAATCCTGAAATAAGCCACAAAAGATAAGCTATAGTTTTGCTGAACATAATTTGATTATAACAGATTGATGTGTAAATTTATAGTGTATTTATAAGTGTGTTTATAATGGATAGTTTTTTTTTATTTTTTTTTGTATCATTTTACGGAATATATCATTATCTATTATATCTATAACTAAACGGAGATAAAAATGAAAAAACTACAAGGTGCTTTTACAGCGTTGATTACACCGATGACAAGTTCCGGTGAAGTTGATTTTGATGGCTGGAAAAAGTTGATTCACTATCAGCTTGACGGCGGTATCGATGGACTTGTACCGATTGGGACTACCGGCGAAACACCGACACTTGACGAATCTGAGGAAGAGAAACTTATTAAAATTGTTGTTAAAGAAACAAACGGACGTGTGCCTGTGATTGTCGGCGCGGGATCAAACTCGACAAAACATGCTGTGCAATATACAAAACGTGCAGCCGACTTAGGTGCAGATGCGGCGCTCGTTGTTACACCTTACTACAACAAACCGAATGATGAAGGCCTTTTGCGGCATTTTGAAGCCGTTGCTGCGGTTGGAATTCCTATTATAGTTTACAACATTGCATCGCGTACCGGAAAAAATATCACTGTGCCGCTTTTGGAAAAAA
>BTID01000006.1:0-26252 GCA_036245275.1 Termitinemataceae bacterium | reverse complement strand
TATTGATACCGCATATATGCCGCCGCCTAGTGGGAAATGATTTTCGTAAATTGCTTCCATCCTCAATTTTACTTGGCGCAATTTTTTTATTGATAATTGATGACATAGCTCGCAATTTATTTGCCAGTGAAATCCCCCTCGGTATACTTACATCTTTACTGGGTGCGCCATTTTTTTTATGGCTCATAACACGCAAAGGGCAAATATGGTAGATACACTTAGTGTACACAATTTGTCTTTTGCTTATAGACATGATAAACCTGTAATCGAAAATATAAATTTTTCTTTACATGGCGGTGAATTATTGTTCTTGCTTGGAAAAAATGGCGCAGGTAAGTCAAGTTTGTTTCGATGTGTACTTGGGTTTGAAAGCCGTTATAGCGGTGAAATTTTTATTAACGGCGAATCTTCAAAAAATATAAGTGCGCAAAAAATGGCAAAGCAGATGGCATTTGTCCCGCAAATTCATTATCCGTCTTTTAATTATTCCGCATTTGATATGGTGTTAATGGGCACAGCGGCGCAAGGAAAAGAATGGTCTACACCTGCTACAGCTCAAATACAAAATGCTCTCAGCGCAATGGAGCAGATCGGTATTAGTCATTTGTCGGATCGGGACTTCAATTTAATTTCAGGCGGAGAGCAGCAGCTTGTTTTAATCGCCCGCTCTATCGCGCAGCTTATCCGCCCTTCATCTGCAACATCACATAAGGCTCCGCTCCTTGTTATGGATGAACCTACCGCTAACCTAGATTACGGCAATCAGTTGCGGGTTTTATTTAAGATAAAAGAATTGAGCAGGAATGGTTTTTCTATACTGTTAAGCACACATAATCCGGATCATGCTTTTTTATTTGCAGACCGTATCATCGCTTTACACGATAAAAATATTGTTGCATTTGGTAAGCCTTCTGATTGTCTTAGCGAAAGCTTAATTGAAAGGTTGTATGGTGTAAAGGTTAATGTTCAAGCGGACAAAAATGGAAGGAGAATTTGTATACCGGAAATAAACTAAAGTGCAGCTCTAAAATAATTTCACTTGCAATCTCTCTGTTCCTTCATGTTTTTCTGATAATGATATTTTCTCTTGAATATAAAAAAAATCATATTGCCTCCGATTTTATTGAAACTAAAGTTTTTAAATTAGTTGATATTGATGTGCTAGACACTGCTAAAACAATTACAAAAAAGTCATCCGAAAAAGCTGCGAATGTGGGAGAGCGTATTTTAGAAATTGAAGAAATTACAGAAATCGCAGATGTTACAGAAAAAGAGACACAAGAAGAAATATCAATACGCCGTTATGTGCAATATAACTTTAACTATATTAGCCGCCGTATACGCGATTGCCTTATCTACCCCGCCCTTGCAAAACGCACAGGCACTCAAGGTACTGTAGTAATTGTTTTTACCATACTAGCAGACGGAAGTATCGGCAATATTAGTGTAAGCAGTTCTTCAGGAGATGAGACACTCGATACCGCTGCCCTAGATGCCGTTCGCTCTGCCTCGCCATTTAAAGCGCCCAATGCAAGTGTGCGCCTATCTGTACCTGTTGTGTTTACTCTACGGTAAGTTTTGGATTGCCGAAGTGCTTGACAAAAGAACACTCGCAGGTTTTTTTAAAGGTGACTTAACACCCTACAACCGTAATACCGTTTTCGGTTTCCCATTTTATGCGCTCATCCCATGGAAGTTTTTTACCTTCCGACCTGCGATCAAATATTACCAAATATGATGATGCAGATGGATCAACTGTGTCACGGTATTTTGCTATTTGCTTTAAACCGTCCTCTCGAACAGTTTGCGGCGAGCTGTAATCGTAAATCAATTTTATTTCGATGATGTATTTTTTCCCGTTATACTCAACAGCCAAATCCATGCGGCCGCGCCCTGCCGCATATTCACGGTCAACTGAGCCGCCGCCGTTTAGAACTCTTTGTAGAAATGCCTGCAATAAAAGGTGAGGAAATGCTTCAGGATAATTCATCTTTTGTTCCCATATTTCAGAATTGGCGCGCCAGAATTTCTGGAACTCTTTTAACAATGCGTCCATGTCGAGGGTGCCGTCATCATTTTCCCATTTCCATTCCGGTTTGTTTATGGCATCATGGGGGCCCTCAATAGCTACCCGTGCAAGAACTTCACGGTAAATAGGGTTTGATATTTGCGGCGGGCCATCTTCTTTAGTCACCAAGCCTAAATCAATACAATATTCAAAGGCGGTGCTTTTTGAAAGAAGCGGATCGGTTTCCCCGCTCATTAAAGTTTCTACAATTTTGCGTATGCGGTCATCCTGTAAGCGGACAGCAAGCGCATCTAAATGCGTTTCCCGCGCCCGAATCATCTGCTCCCGTGCTTTTTTTATGTGGGCTATCGTTACTGTGCTGTAATCATCTTCTTTTAAAATCCGCATCGTGGCACGCTTAAAAAGCGAATTGACAATCCAAGGTTGCCCCTTCGATTGTTCCCAAACATAATCAAGCGCATCTTCCGTTATCTGCTGTCCTGTTTCTTCCGTTCGCTGGGCAAACAAGTTTTGTATATCTTGCTTTCTAAAATTGCCAATCACTGCCGAATCTTCTTTAATATTAAAAGGGGACCCGGGATTTACCGGCTTGCCGTCTTTTGCAAGAGTTATATAATCTTTTAAGTCACGCATTCCAACAAGCACTATGGATATGGGGAATTTTCCCGCTCCTCGTTCGGCAAAACCTTCGCGCAACTGCCGCAAAAAGCTAATCAAGGGATCGCCTGAAAGCACATCAACTTCATCAAACAACACAATAAGCGGCTTAGGCGCAACTAATGCTGCCCATTTTTCGAGTGTTGCGTTTAATTGTACATCCGAAGTATTGCCTTCAATCTTTGGAACCGGTAGATCTGACCATCCTGCAAATCTGCAAATAGCTTGATAGATTATAGAATTAGCCTCTGCGCGCTCGCTAACACCTTGACACGTTTCCACACTGACATAGCAAGCTGTCATAGAGCCTTCGCCATTGATCTCCCGCGCCCAAGATTGCAAAAAAGTTGTCTTGCCGGTCTGGCGCGGCGCATGAAGCACCCAGTACAGTTTGTCGCGAATATAACGGTCAAGCTGTGCGCCTATAAGACGCTCCGCAGGCGGCAGCATATAATGATCCCATGGATTGCATGGGCCGGTTGTATTAAAAAATCTTACCCGTCGTTTTTCGTTCATGGTACTATGATAACATACGAATGGATAAATAACTATAATTCAGCCATCATTCTATAATTATACTTAAATCTACACGGTCGTAAAAATCGCAAATATTATTTTTTTGAAGGTGCAATTATGAAAATTACACGGAACCTGAACCTAGCACCGAACCCAACCCTGAATCTACAGCAGATGCGGTTGCAGAAGTAAACAAAACCGCGGGTCGACCGGAAATTAAGACAGCGTTGGAAACTTACGCAGAAGCATTAGAATTAGACCTATGTCAACAGACATATTGACAATCAACAAATTGATGTATATCGTTTAACAAGGTTAGTTTGTCTGCGTATGCGGACTAATGTAGGTTTAAGGAGTCAAGATGGCATCGTTTGGTGATTTTTTGTCAAAATTTTTTAGCGGCGGCAAAGTTTCCGGTACGTTTACAGTGCTAAGTCCTTTAAACGGTAAGGTTGTGCAGCTTGATAAGGTCAAAGATGAAGCTTTTTCCAGCGGGGCACTTGGAAAGGGAGTAGCAGTTATTCCGGACGATGGTCATCTTGTTTCGCCGGTAGACGGAAAAATTGATTCAGTGATTGATTCAAAACATGCTGTTTGTTTAGTGTCCAACGATGGAATAGAGCTTTTGATGCATATAGGTATGGATACTGTAAAATTAAAAGGCAATGGCTTTACACCTGCAGTTGAAGAAGGAAGCCTTGTAAAAGCCGGCTCCCCGCTTATTAATTTTGATATACCAACGATACAAGAGGCAGGCTTTTCACTTGAAACACCTATTGTCGTTGCTAATTCTGATGACTTTTCCTCAATTACTATTACCAAAGCCGAGTATGTTAAACAGGGCGATTTTTTGATGCAGATAAAAAAATAAGCAGGGGAGGAGTTATTAAATTATCAAATTTACTCGACCCTGAATTGATACTGCTAAAACTGTCATGCAAGACACACGACGAAATACTTAACAGACTTATTCAGGAACTTTACAGTAATGGACAAAAAATTTCGTTACCTGAAGATACCGTCCGCAAAGCTATTATGAATCGTGAAACTCTGCAGGGAACACTGCTTCCCACAGGACTATCCATACCACATGCCAGGCTTGAAGCCTTAGAAGATCCGGTTATTGTAATTGGCGTTCCGGAATCACCTATAACCACCCGTGCCGATACTCCTATCCGAATGATGATGTTGATGCTCACCCCCAGAACAGCGTCAAGTCTCTATCTAAATATGCTGGCTGCACTTGGCAAAATTTCAAAAGGGGAACTCTTCCCCAAAATGTGCTGTGCAAATGATACCGGTGTGTTTATCAAAATTATTGAAGAAGCTGATATTGACATTTCCAAAGAGTTAAGCGTGGCATCCATTATGAATACTACACTTAAAGTACTCAGACCTGAAAATACCGTCCGGGAGGCGATAGATATGTTTCACCATGAGTGTTTGGGTTATGTGCCGATTATGGACGATAACAATCTTTTTGTAGGCGAGCTTACAATGACTGATCTGTTTTCAATTTGTATTCCCGATTACGCACTAAAGATGAAGAATCTAAAATTCTTAACTCATTTTGAACCGCTTGAAGATCTGTTGCGAAACGAAAATAGCATCCGTGTTGTGGATGTTATGAAAAAACCGTCTCTAACATTAGATGAGGATTCGCCTGTTGTCGAAGCCGTTCTAAAATTTGTGCAAAGCAGACGCCGCTACCTTCCTGTAGTAAAAAAAGACACTCATCTTATCGGCGTGGTTGGGTATAAGGATGTTCTTAAAAAGGTATTACGGGCATAACAATGAATATATTAGCATACACAACATTAGCTATTTTTCTTTTAGCATACTTTTTTATTGCCACAAACAAAATAAATCAAATTGTAGTAGCACTATCAGGAGCGGTAATTTTTATCGTTCTGCGGATTATCGATCAAGAATCTGCTTTTATGGCAATTGATTGGAACACGATATTTCTTTTGGTTAGTATGATGATTATTATCAACATAGCTAAAACAACAGGTGTTTTCCAATACATAGCAATCAAAACAGCTAAGATCTGTAAAGGCGAGCCGATAGCTCTTTTAATTGTCCTCCCTATGATAACGGCAATCTTGTCGATGCTTTTGGATAATGTTACAACGATTGTACTTTTATGCCCAATAATCATCTTGATTGCTGTAGAACTTGGTGTTTCTCCTGTGCCGTTTATAATTTGCTCGGCGCTTGCATCGAATATCGGCGGGACGGCAACACTTATCGGTGATCCGCCAAATGTCTTAATCGGCAGCCGTGCTGGGCTTACTTTTATGGATTTTATATACAATGCGGCACCGGACATTGTAATTATTTTGATAGTATTTGCATTTGTGTCCGTCCTCCTATTTAAAAAGCAATTATCTGTTACCCCAGAACGCAAGGCGCGTATTATGAGGTTTGATGAATCAAAATCTTTGGAAGATAAGCCGCTTTTGATAAAGTGCTGTGTAATACTCGCCCTTACCGTTGTAGGCTTTGTTCTTCATGGACAACTGCACCTTGAAGCATCCACAATAGCTATGATTGGCTCTACGCTACTCTTGCTGATTTGCGGAAAAGACGACATCGACGAATTTTTTAAAGATGTTGAATGGGGCACGATTCTGTTTTTTATTGGTCTTTTTATTATGGTGCAGGGCGTTGTTGATATGGGTTGGATAAAGGCAGGAACGGCTATTTTAATGGATGCTACAAAAGGTAATATGCCGCTTACTGCAACATTGATCATTTGGCTTTCAGGTGTTGTCGGTGCTTTTGTAAATAACATTCCGTATGTGGCAACAATGATTCCTGTTGTTAAGGAAATTGTTCAAAATATGGGCGGCGAAGGAATAAATCCGCTTTGGTGGGCACTTTCACTGGGTGCTTGTCTTGGCGGAAACGGAACCTTAGTAGCATCGTCAGCAGGTGTTATATCAGCAAGTATTTGCACTAAAAACGGATTTCCAATTAAATTTATGGATTTTACCAAGTATGGTGCGCTGATTACAGTTATCAGTTTAGCAATAACTACAGGGTACGTATTGATAAGGTATTATTCTTAGGGTTATATTTATTAAAAAAGAAGGAGAAGGATATATTTATGACACCTGAATTATTTGGCATGATGGGTGCAGGACTATGCATGGGGATTGCAGCAGTTGGCTCTGCTATTGGAATAGGAATCGCAGGTTCTGCAGTGGCTGGAGCTTGGAAACGTTGCTATAAAGCAAACAAACGTGTGCCTATGGTACTTCTTGCATTTGCAGGAAATCCGATTACGCAGACATTCTATGGCTATATTTTGATGGGGCAGATATTAAACGCTGCTTTATCATCTGATTTTGATCCACGAAAAAGCGGATTTTATCTTGGTCTTGGTATAGCTTCCGGATTGGCAATGACTTTTTCTGCCGTAGCACAAGGCTGGATTGGTGCTGCTGCTGCAGACGCCATAGGCGATACAGGCAAAGGTTTTGCCAACTACATCTCACTTGTAGGTATTTGCGAAACAATCGCACTTTTCGCTATGGTCCTTTCTATGACAATGCTCTAAAAATATTGTTCTGATGCTGTACAATCGAAAAACCGCAATGCCAACGGATCAGTGCCGTCAATTTCCAGAATTGTGCGGAAAAACCCTGCCGCCTTGTCTTTTTGTCCCTGTTTTAGGGCTAGAACAGCTAAGTTAGAGATAATTTTTATGTTTTCGCTTTCAATAGACAGGGCTTTTTCCAGTTGACGCTGTGCTGCCTTGTAATCGCCTGTTTCGATTAGGCAGATCGCCAGCTCATTACGGGTGTCGCAGGTATCAGCACCAAGTTCCAAAGCCTGTTTAAAAGCCGCCCCAGCATCTTCCCAGCGTTTCATCTTTCGCAGTGCCCAGCCGAGCATAAACCATGCATTCCAAACTTTTGGATTCTTTGCCAAAAATTGATGAAGTTTTACCATACCGGCTTCCGTATCATCTGCATTATCAGATTTAATCAGATTATGCGCCTCTTTATACAAGGAATCGTCTAAATTGTGTGCCTTGATGCCATCAAGCGTTTTCTGCGCCTTCATTTTTTTGAATTCGTCTTCTGCAACAGGAATATAACGTAAAAAACATTCTTTTGCTTTTGCATAATCTTGATTTTTTACATAAAAAAATCCGGCATTAAAAAGTGCCTGCGGCAAGGCTTCGCTTGACATGCCCTCTGTTGCCGCTTTATAGGCTGCCTCAGTTTTTGCAATGAATTCCCGCGCCTCCGTATCTTTTCCTGCGCGTTCAAGCGATTCTGCTTTTTCTTCCAAAGTGATAGCGTTAATAAACAATGCTTGCCCTGAATCCGGAAAAACACCCAATAGCAGACGGCATATTTCCACAGCAGAATCGTAATCCCCGTTACCCGTTTTTGCAATTGCTGCTCCTGAAAGTTCGGTTAACAGTGCAGGATGTGCCGCTTTAATAAAGTCTTTGTAATAAGAGATTACACTAGAGGTAATTCCGCTATGAGCGCAGGTTCCGCCGCTTACAACTTGCAGCATTGCAGAGATTATGGATTCTATGCTTATCTCTGTAGCGGTTTTTGCGGTGGTATCTAACACTTCAACAGGAATTAGAATATTAGGATCGATCCTGAATACACCGGATTCCGTGTGAAAGTGTTCCCCCCGCAATGTTTCCGGCACCGGTAAAAAAATGATTTTAGATGTAAAACTCCTGCGAAAGTGCTCTTTTAATGCAGTGCGGGCACATTTACATTCATCATATTCTATTGTGCTGCAGCCCTCTGTGCTGTAGATAATTGAGTTTTCGTGTCCCTTGCCAAGCAGCAAAACAATATCACCTTTACTTGCAAGTGAAAATGCTTTTTTGATTGCAGCCGGTCTATCTGGAATTAAAAAAAGATTTTTGGCATTGCAGTTGAATTTTTCTTGCGGTATACCTTTGGCAATATCTTTTAGAATATCCATTGGTTGTTCACCGCGCGGATCTTCGTCACAAAGAATTATGATGTCTGAATACTGCGCAGCAATAGCACCTTGTTTGGGACGCTTTTTTGTATCGCGCTCTCCAGCAGATCCAAAAACGCTGATTATTTTTTTTCCGCTTTGCAGGCGGTTTTTTATTGGCGGAAATATTGCTTCAAAAGATGATGGGGTATGCGCATAATCTACTATAACTTCAAAGTCCTGCCCTTCGTTTATTGCAGTCATTCTGCCATGCACCGGCTGTAGTTTAGGCACAAGCGGTATTAAATCATGCAACGGAATTTGTGCAATTTGCGAAACACAAATTACAGCGTATGCTGTGTTAGCCGCATTAAAAGCTCCGCTTAAATTGTCCGTTATGTGTAATACTTCTCCGTTTTCTTTAACAGACAGATCATATATGTTGCCGCCTGAATTGCTATCTATTCTTGTTACAACAAAATCCGAATCTAATTTACCTTGTGTGCTAACTTGCTGCACTTTATGCTTTGTACATTTTATAAAGTAAGGCGCACTTTTATCATCAGCATTTACAATACCAAATCTTGGTACATCATCAATTTGTTTTTTCTTATGGAACTCGTTATCAAGCGCACGGAATAAATTTGCTTTATCACTTTGATACTGTTCCCATGTTCCATGAAATTCCAAATGTTCGTGCGTTACATTTGTCATAATCGCGGCATCAAAAAAGACATCTCCCAAGCGGTTGGTTTTTTTTGAAAGCCCATGCGAGCTTGATTCAATTACTGCATATTCAACACCATTTTGACACATTTGCCAAAGACGTTTTTGTATAACGGTTGCCTCAGGCGTAGTTTGATGTTCTTTGTTGCTGTGTTCTATACCATCTATGCTGTACTGAACTGTAGAAATAAAGCCGGCCTTTTTTCCTGCAAGTCGCAGCAGTTGAAATATTAAATACACAGTTGTACTTTTGCCTTCTGTTCCTGTAACACCAATCACAGCCATTTTTTTTGAAGGATAATCATAAAATGCCGCAGCTATAGGCGACATTGCAAAACGTGAATCTGTTACGCGGATATAAACAACACCGTCTTTATGGGATTGTAGTTTATGTTGATGAACAATAACAGTAGCGCCTTTTTCTACAGCCATATCAATATAATCATGACCGTCTACATGAAGACCCTGCAATGCAAAATACAAACTGCAGCTTGTTACTTCGCGCGAATCATATACAAGCGAGCAGACAACAGGGTCAGCATTACTGCCTGTTGTTTTTTCAAGAAACCCTATTGCCTGAAAAGTATCAGCGTTAAAAAATTCGGATAGATTTTTTTTCATAATATAAACAAGTTTAGCAAAAAAATGATGTTTTTAGCAATTCAAGAAAAATGCAAACATTTTGTAGCGGACTATAGACATCCAAAAAAATGAAACTTACAATTATATGTATTATGACAGTTGTTGAATTAAAAAATATTGTTAAATCATATCAGCTTGGTAATGTAACAGTTCACGCGCTAAAAGGTATCAACTTAACGATTGCAGGCGGTGATTTTGTTTCTGTAGCAGGTCCTTCCGGCTCCGGTAAGACTACAATAATGAATCTAATTGGACTTATTGATACTCCAAGTTCAGGCGATGTGGTTATACAGGGCATGGCAACAGCGCAGCTTAACCGCAACGAGCTTACCCGTATGCGGCAGACTGTTATAGGTTTTGTGTTTCAATCATTTAATCTTTTGCCTGTGCTAAATGTTTTTGAAAATGTTGAGTTGCCGCTTTTGCTTGCCGCTAAAAAACCGCTTCCTGCGGCAGAACGCAAAGAATGGGTAGAACATCTTTTAGAGGCAGTAGGACTATCCGATAGAATGGCGCATCTACCTTCAGAACTATCCGGCGGACAGCAACAGCGTGTTGCTATAGCGCGTGCATTAGTCAATCATCCTAAAATTGTTATTGCAGATGAACCCACTGCAAATCTTGATTCGGAAAACGGCGAGCGTGTGTTAGATTTAATGAAGCATGTAAACAAAACTGATGGGACCACATTTATTTTTTCTACGCACGACAGCACAATTTGGGAAATGGCTAACCATGTTATTTTTTTACATGACGGCATTGTGCAAAAAAATACTGTTGGAAAATCTTAAACTATGATTCGTACGGTTTTAAAGCTGGCGTTGCGTAACATTCTACGCAACAAAAAAAATAGTATTGTAGTTATTCTTTTGATAGGTGTAATTACAGCGATTTTTTTTATAGGCAACAGCGTAATAGCAAGCTCCAATACAGGCTTAGAACAATCATATATAGACAGCAGTACATCAGATATAATCATAGAAAAAAAAACAGATCTTACCATGAATCTTTACGGCGCTAATGCACCAATAATTGAAAACTATTTTGCAATTCCGCTGTTGGACGGACCGGATCTTATTTTGCAGGAGCTGCAAAAAATTGACGGCATAGAATCTATTACACACCAAATATCCGGCACAGCATATCTTGATGTTTTAGGTATGCGCTCTCCTGTTCTGTTATGCGGCATAGATCCAAAAACATATTTTTTACAATTCAATGGAATTGTTTTAGAAGAAGGCAGCTTTTTACAAGCCGGCACTTACGGCGCAATGATTACAAAAGAGCGTGCAAATAAAATTGAATCTGCAAGCGGTGTAAAAGTAAAAATTGGCGATCCTTTATTGTTTACATCTGCAGGCGATACCGGTTTTAAAATACGCGAAGTGCCTTTATGCGGAATATTTTCTTACAAAACAAAGGGTCGTTTTATGGACGAAATTGTCATTGCAGATCCGCAAACTGTCCGGATACTTTCTGCCGTACAGGTTGCAACTGCCGATGTCGAAGTTTCACAGGAAGCTGAAAGATTGCTAGGAACAGAAATAGATCTAGAAGATATTTTTTCTGACGATAGTGCTTACGATTACGGCAGTGCGCAAGTAGAAGCCGATAATTTTAGCACTGTTTTAGAAAACTTTTTTAAGACCCAATCCGATAACCATACAGTACAGGATAAATCATACACAACAGCAGGCAGTTGGAATTTTTTATTAATACGGTTAAAACCCGCAGTAAATAAAAGTACAATGCTTGCAAAAATAAACAAACTTGTAGAGCCATTCGGTGCGGCAGCTTACGGCTGGAGAATTGCAGCAGGAACTTCTGCAATTCTTGTGCTACTTTTACAGATGCTTTTTAATGCCGGTGTTTTTTTGGTAAGTGTTGCCGGAGTTATCGCAATAATAAATATTTTGTTGATCTCTGTATTCCGGCGCACGCGCGAAATTGGTACACTTCGTGCTATAGGCGCTGCCGATTCCTACATACGCTCTTTGATATTTTCTGAAAATATAATACTTGCTATAGCATCAGGTTTTATAGGAATAGCCTTAGGCAGTGCAACGCTTGGATTTATAAACAGTTTAAACTTGCATATAAATAACGATCTGTTGGCAAACCTTTTTGGCGGAGAAATTTTGCATATTACATTTGTCCGCAGTGTTGCAGCTTTATCTGTAGCTCTTGCATGTCTTTTAAGTGTACTTGCATCAATATATCCTGTAGAGATGGCTGTAAAGATAAATCCTATTGTAGCGGTACGGCAAGCCTAAAAACTATGAATGGAAAACAAAATGGAAAACAAAAATGAACATAAAAGATATTTTTAAATTATCCGTAAAATATTTACTGCGTTACAAACGGCGTTTTTCATTTTTATTTAGCGCACTTACATTCGGATTTTGCATTGTTACTGTGATCGTTTCGTTAAAAGACGGAATGTCGGATGCCGTTTATTCAAGCGCACAAGGTCACTATGCCGGCGATATTGTTTTTGGCGGGTATGATGTTGATTTTGGTTTAAAGCGGCATTTAGACAAAGATGCCGTCGACAAAATAAATACGGCATTGGAGACGGCGCGTCATAAAAAAGAAATTGATCCTGTGAATATTGTTTACAGAACCATGCTTCATGCATTTAACTTATACTATAACGGCGATGCTTTAGAATTAAAATATTTAATTGGTGTAGACTGGGAAAACGAAAAAGATTATTTTGACGGATTAAATTATTCAGGCGCAGGGCGGGCAAACTGTGATTTACGTTCTATCATAATTTCAGAACCTGTAGCCGGACGTCTTGGAATAAAGATAGGCGACAGTGTTTTAATAGAATTGCAAGACCGTTTTAAGCAAAAAAATACTGCCGTTTTAATAGTAGCCGCAATTGTAAAAGACAGCTCAATATTTGGTTACTATAAAGCATTTATGGATCGCAGCGTTTTAAATCAACTTATTGGTTTTGAGCAAGGCGAGTGTTCACTGGTAGGTGTATACGTCAAAAATAAAAATACTACGGAACACTCAAGAGAAGTCTTGCAAAAGGAACTTGAAGATAAAATTCAACTTACCCCTTTAGTGTACACCCGCGATCAATGGGATAAAGCGGAAGATGTAAACAATGGCAAATTGATCACTGCAATATTAACATTAAAAGTTTATATATCGGAAATATCACAAATATTGGATGCCGTCAATTTGCTGGCAGCATTTTTATATGTAATGATGCTGTTGATTATTTTAGTAAGCGCTGGTGTTACCTATAGACTTATTCTGCATGAAAGGACAAAAGAAATAGGCACAATGCGTGCAATGGGTGCAGGCGAATCGTCTGTGCGGGCTATGCTGGTTATAGAGGCCTTGCTTTTAGCTAGTGCAGCCCTTGTATCCGGCTTTATTCTAGCGCGCCTGGCAGCATGGGGTGTATCACTTATCTCGTTTTCGTGGATGCCCAGCTTTGAAATATTTTTAAAACAAGGTCGGTTAGAAGCAGCATATAAAATTACGGCTATCTTGAAAAATATTGCCGCAGTGTATATAGTGGTATTTGTTGCGGTTTTTTTTCCGGTCTACAAAGCGTCAGTTACACCTTTACCGCAAATTCTATCAGGCAGCGTCAAGGAATAAAATGAAAAAGGTATTTTACACTATATGTCTGCTACTTCCGTCATTTTTATGGGCAGGTGCGGACGACGATCTTCTAAAAAAGGTCGATCAATTGGCAAGCTATTACAGCACGGATTTTTCGGCAGAATACACCATTGTGCAGGATAAACCTGGTCAAAGCCGTTCGAAAACGGTTGCCGGTGTGTTTAGGCGTGATTCAAAAGAAATCTACACTATTATAATAATGCAGCCTGATGTAAGCAGGGGGCAGGGCTACTTAAAACAGGGCAACACATTGTGGTTTTATGATCCGGAAAGTAAAAAATTCAACTCGACAAGCAGCCAGGACAGATTTCAAAATTCAAATGCCCGCAACTCAGACTTTACACGATCTACCCTTTCGCAAGACTACAAAGTAGAAGCTGGGCAGGACGTAACTCTTGGAAAATTTAAATGCCGTCTTTTAACTTTAAGTGCAATAACTGATGGTCTTACATATCCCCGTATGAAAGTTTGGATAAGCAATGATGCCCTTGTCCGCAAAACAGAGGATTATAGTTTGTCTGGGCAATTGTTGCGCACCACAGCATTTGCGGACTACTATGTAAAGGAAAACCGTTATGTACCAAAATCAATTTTATTTGTTGATGCATTACGCGGTGCTAACATAAACGGAAAATTTGTAAACGAAAAAACACAGATTACGATCAGCAATCCTTCTTTTAACCGCTTAGACAATGTTGTATTTTCTAAAACATATTTGGAACAGGTAAGCAGGTAATTTGTGCGCTTTGTACAAACGCTCAGGTTTGTTTTTTTTGTTTTGTGTTTTAGTATTTTTTCACATACATTATCCGCCGACGATAAAGAAAATCTACTAGACAACAATAATATTAATTCAATTTTTGACGAAGGTAAATACAATGACGAATATGATGGAACCGACAACCGTTCAAGTTCAAAAAAACGTATTTATAATTCGCTGCAAGATTTAATAACGCGGGCAGGTTTTGAAATTGATGCCTCGTATTCAATAATGGGCGGTTTCTTGCCCGGCTGGGAAGAAGCTCCATGGTATTTTACGCAAACGTCGGATTGGGAAAAAGAAAACACAAATATAATAGGTGCAATAATGAACGCAAACATCGGTTTGAATATTCAGCCGTCACGTTTTTTGCGTATACGTCAATCTATAAGCTTAGGTATCCCTGCACCATATTTAGATATTAAAGAATTTTATTTTGATTATAATCTAAAAGATAAAGCATTTATAAAAGCCGGTAAATATGATTTTAGTTGGGGCTATTCACCTAATTATCCTTATGCTGATCTCTTGGCGCGTATACCGGAGGGGATCGATAACCCAGGCGAGCCTTACTTGGCAAAGATTGATATTCCTATAGGCATAGGCGGCTTGCAGATGATTCTTGTAACACGTTCCAAATACATCATGGATAGGACAAAACCAAAACTTAATGATTTTGGAGGCGGTGCAAAATATAATATAGCAACACGCAAATTCGATATTGACTTTGGATTTTTTTCACTTTTTGATTATAAAATTATGCCGATGCGTGCTTTTTATTCATTTAAAACAACAATGTTCAGAAGCACGGAATTTTATGCAGAGGGAATGATGTCGATTCAAAATTTAAGCTACTCTGCATCATTAGGTTTTATTCAAGATTTTTTTAAAAATAGATTGTTAATAAATGCAGAAGTATACTACAATGGCGAAGGCAATTCTGATTCTATGCGGCGTAACAGTCTTTTAGATGACGAAAAAGAAGCTTTCCCGTTATTAAGCGGGATAAATTTTGCACTTAATTTGCGTTTTAAACCGGGGTGGTTTGGTAATTTCCAAATATTTACAAGCTGTCTGTACTCAATGTATAGCAACAGTTTTCAGATTGTTCCGGGCATGTCAATTGAACCTGCAAGACATTTAGAGTTGTATTTTGCAGTTCCTATGGCTCCGGGAAGTAAAGGCGATAACACATATTATAGACACAACGCCGATTGGGATAACAGACCCTTTTCTTTTGTTTTAGCCATCAAGATCAATGGCTCATATAAATACGGACACTTTGAATAGGGGTAGTGCAGAATGAAAAAGATTCAACCGTTTTCGATAGTGTATCAAGATGATGATATTATCGCCGTAAATAAATCCAGCGGTATTTCTGTAAACCCTGACCGCTATGACCGCGAAAAAAAGAATTTGTTTGAATTACTTTGCACTGTTACCGGCAAACGTCTTTGGCTTGTACACAGAATAGACAACGAAACATCAGGTCTTGTTATTTTTGCAAAGAAAGCTAAAACACATCAAAAGTTAAGTATGGCATTTGAAAACCGCACTATCAAAAAAACATATACTGCTATATTAAGCGGCCGCCCTTCGTGGCAAACAGAAACTTGCGATTTACCTCTTGTTCCAAACGGAAATAAACTGCATCGTACAATCGTTGACCGCTATCAGGGTAAAAAATCAATTACACATTTTAATGTTGTACTCTCTGTAGGAAATTATACGGTTGTAGAAGTAAAGCCTGAAACCGGCAGAACTCATCAAATACGTGTGCATGCAGCAGCACTTGGGCATCCTGTGGTATGCGACAGGTTATACGCAAAGATTGCAAAGCCTGTTTATCTGTCTGATTTTAAAAAGAAGTGGCGTGGCGATAAAATAACAGAGCTGCCTCTGCTGGACAGGCTTGCCCTGCATGCAGCAAAACTGGAGTTGCCTGATTATGCACGAAAAAAACTTTTAGAAGCCCCCCTTAGTCGCGACATGAATGCACTTATTACACAGTTTGAAAAAATAGCGAAACCGCAAGGCAATAATTTATCACCGATTATCTGGTAATTAGGAAAAAAAAGAAGTATAATATATATTATGTCGGTGTCTTATAAAGGTTTTGATATAGAATTACCCCAAGATTTTCAAAAGGCTCAAAAGAACACTCAGGCAATAGCCGTAAGATTGGAACCGGAAATCCGCATGTTGTTAAAAAAGATAAAACTGTTTGTGTTTTTAGGAAACACAGGCGAACTTTACAAACAAAACAGACACAATGCCGGACGTTTGTTTGCAGACACTTTTAAATTTAATCTTCAATGGCAAAAAAAATTTAAAGCATTGTATGCGTCAACAACAATCGAAACCATAAATAGCGGTGCCGGAAACGGTGCAAAGGAAGCTCTTGTAGAAGATATGCAAACAGTCTACGGCAAGGATTCTGAAAGTGGCAAAAAAAATTTAAATTCAAAACTGCATTTTTTGATGCCGGAAACATTTATGAATTTGTCAGGCGAATCCGTAGGACCTTGCGCGGCTTTTTTTAAAATAAAACCTGCAGAAATACTTGTTGTTCACGACGAACTGGAATTACCGCTTGGCCGCGCCGCCTTTAAATTAGGTGGCGGTCTTGGAGGTCATAACGGATTGCGCTCCATAAGTGCCTTATTAAACACGCCTGATTTTTTTAGGTTGCGGATAGGCATAGGCCGTCCTAACGGTGTAAAAAATAAAAATGACGATATATCTTCATGGGTGCTTTCAAATTTCAGACCGGAAGAAAAACCAGTTTTGGAAGAAGTTTTTAACGAATGTTCTTCTGCAATATTTAATGATATACTTAAATCGTAGGCACTATTAACAATGAAAGAATTAACAACGGGAGAATTAAAACCGAAAGATCCGCTTTATATTATTGACGCTTATGCATTAATTTACCGTTCATATTTTGCTTTTATAAACAAGCCTTTAAAAAACCCAAACGGTCAAAACATTTCTGCACTTTTTGGGTTTGCACGTACTGTATTATATTTTATTAAAAATATAAAAACATCATGTCTTGTTGCCGCTTATGATCCAAAGGGGCAAACATTCCGGCATAAAAAATATCCGCTCTACAAAATAACAAGGCAAAAAGCGCCTGAGGATCTGCATGCTCAAGTGCCGCTCACAGAAGAATTTTTAAACGCACTTGGAATTGGTATTTTAAAAGTTGATAATTATGAAGCTGATGATATTATTGCCTCGCTTGTAAAAATCTGCAAACAGGAAAAACGTGAATGTTATATTATTTCCGGCGACAAAGATCTTCTGCAGTTGGTAGGGGAGGGCGTTTGGGAAATACGTCAATCAAAAAAGAATTCAACAGGCAGCGAGCCTTACGAAAAAATAGGATACGATGAAGTAAAAGCAGAATGGGGTGTAGAGCCATGTCAAATTTTAGATTTACTTTCACTGATAGGTGATAAGTCCGATAACGTGCCGGGCGTGTCCGGAATTGGCGATAAAGGTGCTGTTAAGCTTATAACACGTTTTGGATCACTTGATGAAATTTACAAAAATATTGCGGCTATCGAAGGTATAACCGGCAGGAAACTGGCAGAAGGAAAAGAGTCGGCATATTTATCACGAGATCTTATTACACTTTTTTGTGACATACCTTTGAATATGGAAAGTATTGATTCGTTTTCCATAAAAAATATTGACACAAAATCTGCAGCTCTTATGTTGCTACGCGAAGGGATTCCGTCAATTGCAAAAGAGCTTCTGCCTGAAGATGGAGTTAGACGCAAGAACAAAGATGCAGAAGAAATTGATGTGCTTAGCGGCAACGAAATCAATATTATAAGCGGCAACTATAAAACAGTCACTGCTATTGATGAAGTAAAAAAAATAATAGATCGCGCATTAGAAAAAAAATATATTACATTAGATTTTGAAACCAACTCGCTTGATGTACGGACGGCAATTCCTTTAGGCATTTCGTTTGCGCTAACAGAAGGTGAAGCATTCTATGTGCCGCTTGCCGCTTGTAAAGATTCAAATGTGTTTGCATCGCCTGCAGAAATAAAAAAAATATTGGAAAGTATTTTTTACAATCCTGACTTTACAGTAATAGCACATAACGTAAAATTTGATTTAGAAATTGCCCGTGCATGGGGATTCGGTATTTTTAAATGCAAGATTTGGGATACAATGCTTGCTGCATGGCTTTGCGATCCTGCACGCGCTGCATACAATTTAGAAACACTTTCTGCATTTTATTTACGGCTAAAAGGAATTAGTTTTTCGCAAATTGTAGCAAAGGGCAGTACATTTTCCGATGTCCCCATTGATGTTGCAACGCAATATTCTTGCGAGGATTCTGATCTTTGTTTGCGTTTAAAAAACTTTCTGGAAAAAAAATTAATAACAATTGATGCGGAAAAACTTTTTTATCAAATAGAAATGCCGCTCTTGCCTATTTTAGCGGAAATGGAAACAACAGGCATCAAAATAGATCCGGAATATCTACGGAAGTACGGCACAGAGCTTGCAACTGATATTGCAAAAATAGAAAATACAACATATCAAACTGTGGGACACGAATTTAATTTATCGTCGCCTAAGCAATTGCAAGAAGTTTTGTTTAATGAACGCGGATTAAAACCCGGTAAAAAAACAAAAACAGGTTATTCAACCGATGTCGCTGTGTTAGAAGAGCTTGCAGCCATTGATGTGGTGCCGGAAATGATTTTGCGCCACCGCACGCTTTCAAAACTAAAATCAACTTATGTCGACACCCTTGCCAATTTAGCAGATAACGAAGGCAGGCTGCATACCAGCTTTAATCAGACGGGGACAGCTACAGGACGCCTTTCCAGCCGCGACCCCAACTTGCAAAATATACCGATACGCGAAGAAGAAGGCAGACGAATTCGTGAAGCTTTTATTGCAGAAGAAGGCAATGTACTTATTTCTGCTGACTATAATCAGATAGAACTTGTAGTTTTGGCGCATCTTTCTGGGGATACGGCACTTTTAGATGCATTTACCGCAGGAAAAGATGTTCATGCACGGACGGCAGCGTTAATTTTTGGGATACCGGAGGAATCTGTAGACCAAACCCAACGGCGCATGGCAAAAACCATCAATTTTGGTGTTATGTATGGTATGAGCGCCTTTCGTTTATCGAATGAATTGTCGATAAGCCGCAGTGATGCCTCGAATTTTATCGATGCATACTTTAAAACATACTCCGGTGTGCGAAAATATATAGACGGTCTTATATCCAAGGCCGAAGAAACAGGGTATGCGACAACACTTTTCGGTAGGCGGCGTTTTATATACGGCATCAATTCACAAAACAAAACCGAAAAATCCGGTGCATGCCGCATAGCCGTCAACACCCCGATTCAAGGCAGCGCTGCCGACATCGTTAAACTTGCTATGATAAATCTTGACGCTAAACTACATGAAACAAAAAGCCCCGCAAGACTCTTACTGCAAGTACACGACGAGTTAATTTTAGAGTGCCCAAAAGAAAATGCAAAAGAAATATCAACGTTGGTAGGCTCTGTTATGGAAAATGCAGTCAGCTTAAAAATACCATTGCGTGTAACTATAGAAACCGGCATGCGCTGGGGTGATTTTCATTAAAACTTAAAAAAATTAAAGATGGATGGATAAATAAAATGATACAATGGGAAAACACAGAAAATAAATTGCCGATTAAGTCGTGGTGTGCAGATCAGGATGAACTTACAATGGAGCAGGCAAGCAGACTTGCAAATCATCCGATTGTTTGTGAGCATGTCGCCCTTATGCCTGACGCGCATGTCGGTTACGGCATGCCGATTGGGGGAGTTATTGCATGTAAAGATGCGCTTATCCCAAATGCTGTCGGTGTTGATATTGGCTGCGGTATGGGAGCTGTCAAAACAAATTTGCAGGCAGAAATATTTACAGACAAAGCGCAATTGCGCGGCATAACAAACGAAATAAAAAAGTGTGTTCCGGTTGGTGAAGGTCATGCGCGAAAAGAAAAAATTGCGTGGCAGGGTTTTGATGATTGGAGATCATTGTTTACTGATGACAACTTACCGCAGTGGTACAGTGAAGACCGGCATAAACTTGATCAGTGCAACCTTGGCACGTTAGGCGGAGGAAATCATTTTATCGAAATACAAAAAAGTGTGAATGATGGAACAGTTTGGTTGATGCTTCATTCAGGGTCAAGGAATATGGGACAGCGGGTTGCAAACTTCTACCACAAAAAAGCACAGGAAATTGATTCGGATATGTCGATTGAGTTGCCTGATACTCACTTAGCTTTTCTTCCTGCCGCAAACGAATTTGGCTCTGCGTACATACGTGATATGAATCATGCCTTGTGTTATGCTATGGAGAACCGCCGTTTAATGATGACTCATATCAAGAATGTGATGTTTCAATTTTTCCCGAACATAGAATTTTTATTGGAAGTAAACATTCATCATAATTATGCTATCTTAGAAAAACACGGTAATGAAGAGTATTGGATTCATCGCAAAGGCGCCACAAGTGCGCGCTTAGGCGAGATGGGAATAATACCGGGCAGCATGGGAACATCGTCTTATATAGTAGAGGGACTTGGGAATGAATTGTCTTTTACATCGTGTTCGCATGGAGCAGGGCGAAGATTAGGACGCTCGCAAGCAAACAATACCTTAACACTAGAAGAGTGCGATGCAGCAATGGGCGATGTCGTTTACGATCGTTTTGGTTTTTCAAAAAGAAAAAATGCTGATGGAAAAAAGATGCACGATCTAAGCGAGGCTCCGCTTGCCTACAAAGACATTGATGCCGTTATCGAAGCAGAAAGCGATTTAGTTAAGCCGCTTGAAAAGCTCTTGCCATTGGCTGTGGTTAAGGGTTAAAAATTTAAACAACGAAGCACGCTATCTTTTCTAGCACTTGCTGCGATCCTATCGCTGTGTACACCGCAAATAATTAGACTCCAATCGTAGTTCCAATATACACTTTACCCAGCACAATATTTTTAAAATTGTCTATATTTTTTCCGGAAGCGCAGATTACCGTAAGCCCTAGTTTTTCAGCGCGGCGGCTTGCAACAGGATCAAATGGGACATTTTTGCCAGGTTCCCACACATTGCCTACAATGGCGCGGAAGTCTTGCCATGATATATTGTCAATAGGTTTTGCATCGTTATTTTTTTTTGGATCATCCGTGTACACTTTTTCGATATTGGAAAGATTCACAACAATTTTTGCACCGAAATTTTCTGCTAATAATACGGCATCGTTGTCGGTAGAAAATCCGGGTTTCCATCCGGCGGCTACAAGCACACGTCCCCTAAATTCTATTGATGCTGACGGATCTGTAACAACATCATTTGTACACAAACCGCCGAACACTGCTTTTACAAGTTGTGCATTAAGACGTGTTGCCATAATGCCTATCCAGTCCATAGCATTTGTATCATGCTCTGTTTTTGATGTTGAATCGCAAACCGCACGGTATGATTTTTGCCATGACCTGGCAGGTCCTCCGCCGCCGACAACAAAAACAAATTTGCGTGTTTTGTCTTCTTCTAAAAGTTCATAAATGCTGTTTACAAAATCTGTTAAATATGCCTCATCAACAATGTCAGGTGCTACGATAGATCCGCCTAACGAAACAACTGTTACCATTATTTATTTGCCCCTGCTGCGTCATTTTTTGCAATCTCTACAACACTAGTTACAAGACCTGCAAGATTTTGTATATCAGATGGAATAATTATTTTTGTAGCTTGACCGTCCGCCACTTTTTGAAGTGTTTCTAAACTTTTAATTCTGATAAGTGCATCATCTGCCGCAACAGCCTTTATCATAGCAAGACCATCGGCAGTAGCTCTCTGAACGGCAAGTATAGCCTCTGCCTCGCCTTCTGCAGCCCGTATCGCCGCCTCTTTTGAAGCTTCCGCACGCAGTATCACAGATTGTTTTTCGCCTTCCGCAACAAGAATTGCTGATTGTTTTGCGCCTTCTGCACGTAAAATTGATTCGCGTTTTTCGCGCTCTGCACGCATCTGTTTTTCCATTGCCTCTTGAATATCTTTTGGCGGAATAATATTTTTTACTTCGACACGGTTTACTTTTATTCCCCATGGATCAGTTGCCTCGTCCAGCACAGCGCGCATTCTTGTGTTGATAACATCACGGCTTGTAAGTGTTTGATCCAGTTCCAGTTCGCCTATGATATTACGCAATGTCGTAGCCGATAGATTGTCTATCGCACTCATAGGGTTTGTAACTCCGTACGTAAACAGTTTTGGATCTGTTACCTGCATATAGATTACAGAATCGATCATCATTGTAACATTGTCTTTTGTAATAACAGGCTGCGGTTTAAAGTCTGCAAGATGTTCTTTTAAGGAAACGCGGTTAGAAATTTTATCGATAAACGGAAACATAATATGAATCCCCGTCCCCCATATTGAATGAAATGCCCCCAAACGCTCAATTACCATAGCATTTGACTGCGGAACAATCCGCACATTAGAAATAAGCAGAATCAAGATCAACAACGCTAAAGCTACAAATACATACATAAATTACCTCGCTATAAAAGTCTATAATTATTATATCATATAGCATATAGTTGATTGTAAATAGGCTGGCGATATATAATAGTTGATACATGATAAAAGGCAAACGGTTTTTTGCTCTTGTTTTTTTTGTTACCATACCGATCTTTTTTATATTTACAGGCGCTTCTCTGTTTGACAAGCAACAATTTGTTACGCTGTCTTCTACGCAACAATCATTTGCTGTACATGGAAAAGTAAGCAGTGTGCGAAATTATACCGATATAAGTGCAGCACCGCTTACGATAAAAGAAAGTGCAAACTGGAGTATTATTACATTTAACAAAAGCGGATACTACGGATTGAATATAGATGATAACGGTATAAAAATATTTTACTCTGTTTTTGTAAGCCCCGTTCCAAGTGTTCATGCAGACAAACATGTTGAACAAATCAATTGGTATCAGAGTCAATTTAATTCCGGAACAACATCAAACTGCGGACCTGCAAGCTGTGCAATGACTATAAGTTGGGCACAGGAAGAATATTATCCTACATCATTAGTGCGCAAAGAAATAGGATGGCACGGCGATGGCGCTACATCGTTTGAAGAGCTTATAAAAGTAGTGCAATCAAAAGGTGTAAATGCTAAAATATTGCCGCTACGTACGTTCGACGACATTAAAAATATTATAGACAGTGGCTCTGTTGCGGTAGTTTTATTTAAAACAGATGGAGTTTCGTCTAACGTAAAAGATCCGCAAAGTAATTTTTTTAATAAACATTATGTTGATAACGTAGGACACTATATTGTTGTTAAAGGTTACTCAAAAGACGGCATGTATGTAATTGTGCATGACCCAATTCCAAGTGATTGGACACAAAATAAATTCCGGCACAACGACGGTATCAGTATGCTTGGACAAAACCGCTATTTTAACGCATCCGAGTTGCTAAAGAGCTTGCGCCGTGCCGATATGCTGGTTGTTACACGCCGTCTGTAATTTTTACATACTTTTCTTAAATATTCCGCCAAAGAAATCCAATGGACCGCGGATCCACCATGGTTCTAAACGTTTCTTTACATCTTCTAAAATTTTTATAACGGGAAGATTTTGTGAACATTTTTTTTCGCACTGTCCGCACTTAACACATACACTGGCACCTGCCAGTTCTTTGGAATCTTTTACAACATTGCTGAATATATAATGCTGTATACCGTGCAAACGTCCGATTGTATACGACATATTGTATGTAGCGATACACGATGGAATGTTTACACCTTTTGGACATGGCATGCAATAGTTACAACCTGTACAAAGCACCTTATACGATTCGCGGAATTTATCCTGCACCTGTTTGTAAACAGCAAGCTCAGTATCGTCTAACATACCAACATGGGATTTCTCTGCTGCTTGCAAATTATCATCAAGGTCGCTCATCTTATTCATACCGGAAAGCGTTACAGTTACTTCCGGCTGATTCCACACCCATTGATACCCCCACTCTGCAAATGAACGTTTTGGGTCTGCATTTTTTAAAATGGCCTGTGCTGATTTTGGTAAACCGCCTGCAAGTTTCCCTCCTAAAAGCGGCTCCATAATCATAACAGATATGCCCTTGCTTGCAGCCTTTTTTAAACCGGTAACACCGGCTTGAAAATTTTCATCCGAATAATTATATTGAATCTGAACAAAATCCCAGTCATACTCATCTAACAAATTTAAGAATTCTGGCTGCCTCCCATGAAAAGAAAAACCGGCACCCGAACGGATTAAGCCTTTTTCCTTTTTATCTTTTATCCATTCTTCAAATCCCCATGATTGTAATTTCTTCCAAGCATCAACATCAGAGAGCATGTGTACCAAATAGTAATCGACATAACCGCCTAAGTGTTCAAGCTGAATATTAAAATATTTATCAAAATCTTCAGGTCTTTTTAATAGCACCAGCGGCATTTTAGTTGCAACATAAACTTTTTCGCGCAGATTATGGTTTTTTAAAATTGACCCCAACGCTTCTTCACTACCAAAATAAAAATATCCTGTATCAAAATAATTTACACCGTTTTCTATAGCCTTTAGTACCATAGGCTCTGTCTTTGACATATCAGTTTTCGCAAATTTTACAGGGAACCTATAACTGCCAAATCCCAAAACAGAAAGTTTGTTTCCTGTTTTTTTATCAATCCTGTACTGCATTGTCTACTCCTTGTCGTATCTTTTAATTCTAAGTTATTAACTAATTGATGGTCAACGCGCGCACAACATTCCGGCAATTTCAAACAGGCTGCAGCAAAATACAATGGCACAATTAAAATAAAAATCCCCGCCTCAGAGCGACGGCGTATTTTTGTTCTCCCGGAGAATTGCACTGCGGGTTTAATACCCTCTGTTACGCCCCAGAGGCTGCACGTAGCAGGTGCGTGCGTGTAGTGGGTATTAAACCCTACGGCACGAATAATGGCTCTACCGAGTGATATTTAAGTAAGTTCTTGGGAGGGGACAATTATGATGCAGATAGCACAGACAAACAAAGAGGCTTTTTTAGAAAAAATCAAGTTAGGACGAATAGACGCACGTCTAGGCAAGCCGAATTTTGTCGAAACAATTCTTAAAAAAGCACTCCATCATATTCTTGACATTCTATCACATCACCTGTAGGCGACTTTAAAGGGGAACACTATGTATCCATGTTGGAATTTGGTGCAGGTAAAGAAAACGACAAAGAAATTGATAACTACAGTCGAAGTGAAAATTGCAGATGAGAATGTGACGTGGATGTTTCAGGAAATTGATGATTGTAAAATGGTATTGAGCGTGCGGGAGATTTATTTCTCAATTACTTTACTCGTAAATTATGAATTTGCTAGATTTTAAACACTCATTCTTATACCAAACTTCGACGGTATATTCTCCGGCAGAAAAAATACTTTTATCCGGTGCCCCAAGTCCAAATAAATCCATATCCACTCTATCACCTTTTTTGGGGCTTTTCGTAACACTATATGAATATCCCGGCACTGTGTTGCCGACATCTGGTATTACATATCCGTTTGCATTTATTATTTTTACATAAATTGTAATTTTATCAGTTAATTCTGTTGTGTACCACATAATAGGATTGATATAACGTACCCTTTCACTGTGTAATTGTGCACCCGGTCCTGTAATCCAAGTTGTAGCGTTTTTTGCATTTCCCACAGTTAATGAATGAACATAAATTTTATTGCTCTCTGCTAAATTAGAATAGTTAATATTTGCATGGTAAAGGTCTGTTTCTAATGATGTTATTTTATTGTTTTTGCTGTCGCATGTTATAATTGCAACTAGTAAAATAAATGCTGTTATGGCAAATGCAATAATCCAATTATTTGTTTCATTCACATTCTTTTTTTCGGTTGTTTTAGGTTTTTCTATTCCGCTATGGTTTTCTTCTATTTCTATATCTGTTATTTTTTTTGTATTATCATACAGTGTCAATATTTTATCTAATTGAGTTTGATTAAGGCTTGAGTTTTTGTAGGTTTCTAATATTTTTCCTAGAACAAATGTGTTTTTTAGTAAATAGTCTTTTGAAGGTATGAATATATTTTTTAGATCATTGTTTTGCTCTAAAACAGCAGTTAAATACTCCTATAAAAAGTCAACCAGGGACAAAACTGCTACCCGACTTTTTTTAATTTTTTACCGGAAAATCCAGTTTTTTTTCTCAATTTTAACAGGGTGTTTATTTTTCTGCACACCCAAATTCTTTTTCTCACTGCTTTTGTTTTGTT
>BTID01000005.1:0-28203 GCA_036245275.1 Termitinemataceae bacterium | reverse complement strand
CAAACCCAATGATTCGTATATGGGACTCTTTGGGTTTGTAGAAAGCTACGCTAACTTTGCCAACGTGCATATCGTATCCGGTTCAGTTACCGGTAAAGATAATGTCGGAGGACTCTTGGGGGGAAAGTGTGTCGGCAGCACCGATACCATTATCAATTGTTCCAATGGTGCTACTATTACGGGCAAAAAATATGTTGGCGGTGTGGCTGGACAGGCTTTGGCTGGTACTATTAAGGGCTTGTACAATACAGGTAATATTACTGGCGAGCAGTTTGTTGGCGGCATCATGGGATTTATGGAGTTTGTGGCTGGAACGTCTAAATATTTAGAAATTATAGGCAACTATAATACAGGCAATGTTACCGGTACTAAGAGTGATGTTGGCGGCATCATTGGTGCAAGTTGGCATAACAGGGTCAGTATTACCGCTTGTTACAATACCGGAAAAATTGAATGTCCTGATAATACAGGCGGTATAGTGGGAGACTCTGGTTCATCATATAATCATGTAACAGCCTGTTACAATATAGGTGAAGTTACTGGGAACACTGACTCATACAGTGTGGTGGGTTATGCTAATGCTGCGATCACTGCCTGCTACTGGAAAGCTGCCGGTTCTGTTACTGCAGGCGGACCGAGCGCAACCGGGTATACAGAAATCACAGCCGCATATTTTACCCCGTCCACTGACACTACGGCTACTCCGCCCGGTTCCGTCGAATGGGGTACAGGAGACGGCTCAGGCAGCGGAAAATACTGGAAAGCCGGCACTACAACCGGCAAGAGCTTGCCTCAGTTGTGGTGGGAAAAATAAGAGGCACCATCCTTAATAACCACAGATAACACAGATACTATAAAAGAAAATATTTTCTTAACTTTTATCTGTGTAATCTGTGGTTAATGTTCTTCAAAAATATTTAGGTGCGGCTACGAATCTAACTTCAACTAATTGACGGTTTCCCAAAATATCATTATATTACATGTATGAAAACTTCTTATAATGCCGCAGGACGGCTTTTTGGTATAGTGTTTGGTTCCCTATTGCTGTTTACAAGTTGCTTGGAATACAGACCCGACATAGGCGCGTGGATTGACGAGCAGCTTGCAAAAGCCCGGGAATCGAATGGGGGTGGAGAGGAAGCGAATGAGGAAGAAGGGGAGGAGGATGATGACGATGATACCGAACCTTCCGACAGTAGCCAAGTAGTAATTTTAGGCACAGATATAGCTGCTGCCGAACTGATAACCATGACCGTAACAGGAAATTCATACAATGTTGAATTTACCCGTGCAGACGGAAGCCCATGCTCCGACAGCAGCCTGGACAAAACTGATGTCCCGATAGACTATAAAACAATACTTGACGGTATTTCCGGTAACATTGCAGTTGCTATTGTTGGTGATAGCGGGAACAGCACAACACCGCTTAAATTACATTTAAAAGATGTTAATTTAGCCGTAAACCGCGTTGTATCAGGAGAGCCTTTACCTGCAATAAGACTAAAAGGTAATTCAGGTATATACCCGAATGTCGAACTTATTATCGAAGGGGCAAACAACAAAGTAGTATCAAACGGAGTGTCAACTTCCAAAACTCATGCAGGAATCTTTGTGCCTAAGGGCAGCAAAATAAATATTCACGGTATAGACGGGAATGTTAGTGCTAATAAACTTATTGCAAAAGGAAATAATGATCCCGCAGGCAATATTAACGGTGCAGGAATAGGCGGTTGCCGGGATACCATAGAGAAAACTGCAATGGCAGGAAGCATAACCATAGGAAGCGGTGTAACGGTAGAAGCACGCGGCGGAAGAGGTGCTGCCGGTATAGGCGGAGGACAAGGTTATGATGGCGGCAGCGAAAAAATCAAAATAGAAGGTAATGCCGTAGTCTATGCCTATGGAATATATGGGGGTCCCGGTATTGGAATCGGCAAAAATGCTAATACCCCGTCCCATACTACAGTCATTGAAATAGCAGGCGAAGCTTATGTTTATGCGTCAGGCCGTGAGATGAATTACGACGAAGGCGCGGGCATTGGTGTTGGATATAGCGCGTCTGGGTCCCGCTTAAATGCAGAAATAAAGATTGGCGGCAATGCCTATGTATTTGCGCAGGGCGGTGACAACGCTGCAGGAATAGGAACAGGATATACAACGAGTCTTCTAACTACAAGGAATCTAACATTAACTATAGGCAGCGGCTCTGATAACCCTGTTGTTGCGGCTATAGCGGGTCCAAGCAGCAACTGCCTTGCAATAGGTTACTCAGGTGATAGTCTTAATCTGGACGAGCAAAACAATATAAACATTACGATAAATTCAGGTTTTGTTATTGCAAAAGCTAATAGTTCCAATCAAATTATAGGCAAGGCATCGTATGCAACAGGCTCCTACTTAAAGATAACGACAAAAATCACCGGAGGTTCTGTTTGGGTAGATAATTTCAATCCCAATTGTATAAACCCTCCAGCTAAAAATGCTGCCGATGCTCTTATTTATCCGCTTTATATGCCGAACATGTGTGTGCCTGTGACGAATTTTTGGGATACTACTAGTGCAAAAACAATAATCGTTCCATTGCCTTCCGGCGGCACTTATTCGGCTAAAACAGCAAATTCAAGTGTAAAGGCATTTATCAATTCAGTGAATACATTATTTGGTGCCGGTATCCCCAATATGGATACAGCCGCCGTTTTGTGGTTGCCGCAGCATAATAGTTATTACAATATTGAAATCAGCGATGTTACCGAAACCCTTACCAAAACCGCGATGGCAGAGGTTAGCGACGTATTTCCTAGCTACTCATCTAATCCTGCCACCAACAAAATATTTTAGCAGCAAAAGGAATGTAACTGTACAACAATGGCTTGCCATGTATCCCTCTTTCTTTGCTTATGATATTTATGTAAAAATATATTATGAAGAAAATAATTTTTTTATTTGCGTTATTTTTATTGCCTGTGCTATCCTGTTTTGCAGAGGATCCGGTGGAGGGATATTGGGTAAGTATCGATGATCAAAACGGCAAAACCACAGCCGGTTGGCATATCTATGCAGAAGGCGGCAAGCTATATGGCAAGATACTTTCGATACCGGATTATTCGCAAGATGTGTTAGCTGCTTATTGTAAAAAATCATATAAGGGTTTCCCTGTTGCAGGTGATGTCAGCAAGATGACGGTGTTGGGTACTCCTTGGATATTTGGTTTGACAATGGAAAGTTATGGACATTGGACAGGCGGTAATATCATCGATCCAAACAATGGCGGTATGTACAACTGCAAAATAACATTTCATCCGGCAGGCGAGCTTGGAAAAGGCAAGAAGAATTATAGTGCCGACACTTTGGAAATGCGTGCCGAAGTAGGTATGGGTATAGGCCGCAGTCAATTTTGGAGAAAGTGTACTCAGGCAGAAGCGGTAAGTTTACGGTAGCAACAACATATTTGGAGATAATATGAAGAAGATATTTTTTGGGACTTTGATTTTATGTTTATTAAATGCTGCATTGTTTGCACAGGATAATTCGGCAGAGGATGTTACGTTTAATATTGAGGTGCAGAAGGTAATTGTTGGTAAAGGACTTATTTATGTAAGTGTTTATACAAATGAAACAGAATATAAAAACAAAACCGCACACTACCTTTTTAAATTTGATTCGACAAAAGAAACAGTTTTAAATGAGGTAACATTACCGGCAGGCAGTTATCTTATAGCCACTTTCCAAGATATCAACGGAAACGGAAAATTAGATATGCGCCTTCTTGTACCGCAAGAACCTATCGGCATGACAAATTATTTTGGCGGCATTCCGGGCGGCTATAAAAAACTAACTGTAAAAGTTGACAGCAGCACAAAAAAAGTTACTATTCAACAAATATCATTTTAAATATCATTTTAGAGCCGCCATCCTTATAACTGTAGGTGCCTCGTACACTATTTAACGAAAGCTTTTACTTTTGATGCTATTCCATTTGCGTCCAGACCAAAGGCTGCTAATAGTGTGTCGTAGGGACCGGTGTCGCCAAAGCAATCTTCAATTCCGATTGGCAGGTAGCTGAAAGTGCCGCAAAGTCCCTTGCCTTTGACAAGCTGTTCAAGAATAGCACTGCCTGCTCCGCCTAAAATATTATGCTCTTCTGTAGTAACTAGTTTACCGGTTTTTTTGACAGATGCCGCTAATGGTGATACATCAAGAGGTTTTAAAAACGGCACGGAAAATATCTCTGTATCAATTCCGTCTTTTTCCAGCAAATTTGCCGCTTCCAGAGCTGCATGAACGGTGATCCCGTTTGCCGCGATGCTTACATCCTTACCGCTGCGCAACAAAATCGGCTGTTTTTGTGAAAAGCCCTTTTGCACTGTCAATTCAGGAAATGCATTACGGTTAAGCCTTATGTAGACGGGGCAATCGCGGCCCAGTGCGTATTCCAAAGCAAGATTAGCCTGAGGTGAATCACTTGGGACTATCACTTCCAAGTTAGGCAGGGCGCGCAACATTGCGATGTCTGCAATAGACTGATGGCTTGGACCGTCAAAAGAGTCGCTAAGACCGCCGTAAGCACCGGCTATTACAAGCGGCAGGTGATTATAGCAAAAGTCGTGGCGTATTTGGTCAAAAGCCTTGTCCACTAAAAAAATTGCAAACGAGTTAATAACAGGATGATACCCCGCTGTTGCAAGTCCGGCTGCTACGCCCGCCATATTGCCTTCCGAAACACCGCAGTTAAAAAAGCGCTGGGGGAATGCTTTTGCAAAATATGAAGTTTTCGTGCTGCTCGACACATCGGCATCAAGCACCACCAATTTTTTGTTTGTTTTTCCTGCTTCGGCAAGCGCCTTGCCGAATGTGTCCCTCATTGCCTCGCTCATAGTGCGGCCTCCTTTGCCTCTAAATCTGCTAAAAGTTGCGGACGTCCCTTTTCATAGCTGGCATCATCAATTGGTGCGCCGTGCCATGCATTCTTGCCTTCCATAAAATCAACACCCTTACCTTTTACCGTGTCATAAATAATAGCCTTTGGCCAGTTGCCGTCCATGTCTATCCACTCAAAGGAGCGCATAATGTCTGTGCTGTCATGCCCATTGTATGTGTAAGGGGCAAGATTCCAACCGAATGCTTTAAACTTATCTGCAAGAGGCTCTAGCGGCATGATCTCTGCACAAGTACCGTCAAGCTGCACCTTGTTGTAGTCCACCATGTATACTAGACCTTTTGGCTTGTATTTGGCAGCAAACAGCATTGCTTCCCAAGTTGAACCTTCGTTAAGGCAGCCTTCACCGCTTAAAACATAAGTGTTGAAGTTTTTTCCGCTCAACTGTGCCGAAAGTGCCATTCCGCAAGCCGCAGAAACGCCGTGACCCAGCGCTCCGCTAGACATATCAACACCGGGTACAAGCTTCATACTAGGGTGACCCTGCAAAATTGAGCCGTTTACACGGAAGCTTGGCAGCAATTTTGGGTCAAAATACCCCCGGTTTGCCAAAATAGTGTATAAATTGATTGAGGCATGCCCCTTTGACAGCACAAATCTGTCGCGGTCTTCCCATTTAGGATTAGCCGGATCAATTTTCATACGGTTAAAATACAGTGCTGTAACAATTTCTGCTGCAGAGGACGACCCGCCCCAGTGCCCTGTCTGTCTTTGATGTAAGACATCAAACATTTCGACCCGAAATTCAGCGGCTAGGGCTGCAATTTCATTTGCCGAATGTGATTTTTTCTTTAATGCAAGTAAATCAGCTACTTTCATTTTATTTTTCTCCTATCTGTAAAATACCGTCTTTTTCAATAATCACCTTGACGCCGTCTGCCATAATTGCCGTAATAGTAGGCTGTTTCACCAGCCCGTCAAGATGTATTAGTGCCGGAGCATCCTCATCGTAGTTTTGACCTATGGCAAAATGGCAGGTTTTAAAGGCTTTTTCGTCTTCCAGCATATTCCCCGATATTTTTGCATTGGGGTTTAAGCCTATGCCCAGCTCGCCTATGTTGCGGGCGTTTTTTTTGTATATCGCACCCACTCCGGCAAGGATCTTTCCTGTGTTTTCAAAATCGACCGAGTTTTTTTCGGCAAGTTTTATAGTTTCCTTTAACATAGCGGCTTCTTTATCGCCGGAAATATCTCTGACAAAACCGTCTTCTACTTTGCAGTAAATAGGTTCTTTTATAATGATGTCGCCGCTATTCAGGCTTATAGAACCATCGAACACTATCGTGCCGTTAGCCGTGTTGTTTTGCGGACTTATAAAACTTTCTCCGGCAGGAAGATTTCCCCCCGATCCCATAAATGAAAAATCGCCGTCATCGGACTTTGCAAGACGACCCTCCAGTCCTATTGTTATATCGGTACCGGCAGGGGCTTTAACATGAACACTGACTGCCTTATCTAATATCAAATTGATTTTTTTGCAACGGCTTTTTAACAAAGCGTAGTCTATCGGCACAGTCCGCACAAACGAATCCAGAGTTACCGCAGGCGACCAAAATGCACGTAATGTCTTTTCACCATACTGTTGTAAATGAAAAATATGATCATAGACTTTACCCTTATATTTGTATGCACCGGCTATACCTTTTTGATCTTTTCCAAGTTTTCCCGAACTTAATGAAATTACAACTTGAGGTTTAGCAGCAAATGCGGCGATAACGGCAGGCTCTGCAAAATCCATCTGCGTCTTTTCCGTCTGCATAATAAGCACCGGATTACCCTTCTCGCTGGCAACTGCATCAAAAATTGCAGCCGAAATCGTTGAAACATCATTCTGCGGATTTGTAATAATTAAAACCTGTTCGCCCTCTGATATTTTTAAAACATCACGCACTGCAATAAGGGCAGCGGTTTTTAAATCATCACTGTGTCCATTAAACATAGGCTAATTGTAATTTATTTTGGGCATATAAAACAAGATATGTTCAATACATGGGTGCAATAAAAAACAATGGCGAATTTAATGATTTTTTGTAGGTGTTACGGTCAAATGTGGTGGGTTGTAAAACATGGCTTTAAAACATTGGTGACTGGCACTGATTTCCGGTGCCAGTCTCCGGTGCCAGTCACAAAAAGACAGTCATCGGTGCCAGTCACCAATAAGACATTTTTTCCGGTGATTTCCGGTGCCAGTCACCGTATCGTATCGGTGCCAGTCACCAAACCTATAAACCTATCAAACCTATGACAAATATCACAAACCCATGACAAATGTCATAGATTTGTTATTTTTTTGTCACTTTTGTAAAGCAGGAATCGACTTTGCACCATTATTATATGTGTGAGGGATATTTTTTTTTTGGAGGATCTATTATGAGACCTAAAAGAGTATTGCAAGATGGTGCGGTTTACCATGTAAGTTCAAAAGTTGACCATGACAAAATGGGACTTAGTAAAGCCAAAGTTAAAAATGAGTTTATGGCTTTTATTGAAAAAGCGCACGAAAAGTTCGATTTTGAGCTAATCAACTTTCAAATTCTGGATAATCACTTTCATATTTTGATAAAACCAGGCAAAGATGAGTCGCTTTCAGAAATTATGCAATGGATAAAGTGCAATTTTGCAAAATACTGGAACAATTTGCACAATACAAAAGGGCATTTTTGGGGCGAGCGCTTTTTTTCGCGCATAATCAAGAATGCAAAAGACTTTTGGCAGACATTTCTCTACATTGATAACAATGCAGTAAAGGCAAAATTGGCAGAGTCGCCATTATCATGGGTTTTTGGCGGTGCATGGTTTCACCACAACAATAAAATGCCTCTAGTTGAAGTGAGCGAATGGGGGAGTATTAGGGAGATGGCGCCTTATCATTTGCCTGCGGGATGATCGGTGACTGGCACCAATGGTAGGCATCAATGGAATGGCAGGGCGGTATAGATCGGTGACTGGCACCAATATCACCCAATATCACCAATGTCAGTCCTATACCCAAAAAACGTGCCCGCCTCTACCATTATTTTTTGCTGCACGCACCTGCTACGTGCAGACTGGGGCTTAATTGCAGGTTTTAAACATACAGTGCAATTCTCTGGTAGAACAAAAGCATCCGCCGCAGAGCGGCGGGGATTTTTATTTGTGCTTTAGTCTTAACAAAATGTTACCGATAATGTAAGTTGCACAAAAAAAAATTATTCAAAAAAATTGCACAAAAATATAGACACGATTATTTAAATGTTGTATCATTATAATGACTTGAATTTATTGGGAGGGCAGAGTCCCTCAAGGCAGGAGGAAAAATGAAAAAATTTTTTGGGATTTTAGTCTTTAGTGCCGCCTTTATCTATCCGGTATTAGCACAGACATCGGTTTCACCGGTGCGTGTCGAAGTAAGGAATCAATACTTCGATGTAATATCTGATGGCGGTAGCTACGATGCAGAGACACTTTGCCGTGAAATGGAATTGCGGTTTGAAGTGTATAACAGGCTGTTTCGTTTTAATGTAAACGATTTACCTGGTCCGCTTCGTGTTGTGGCATTTACAGACAAGGCAGCTTACGATAGTTATGTAACATCTAAGCTAGGTTCAACACGCGATGGTGCAGTTTATCTTCACTACAACCAGAGCGAAAGGCGGGAGTTGATTGTAAACCGCGGAAGTCCGGAGGAAGCTAGAATGTTGCCCCATCAGGCATTCATTCAGTATATCCGCTCCTTTATTCCGTATCCGCCTACATGGATGCGCGAAGGTTTTGCAATCTACTTTAATACACTGCGCTTCGACAAGGAGACACGCGAGCTTCGTTACGAAGAAAACCTTGCATGGTTAGAAACAGTTAAAAATCTTGGAAACGGTCATCCGTCTTTGGAATCAGTGTTTTTAGCTGATTTACGCGGCGCACCCGAATATTTTCAACCAGTTGCTTGGGCTTTAGTATCGTTCTTTCTTAATTCGGGCGGCAACGGCGAGTATTTTAGGACTTTAACTGAATCCTTTATGTTGCTATCCCCTACAAAGTCGGCAGGAGATAACGCGCAGGCAGTTTTGGAAAGGCTTACAAGCTGGACCAACTTGGAAACAATGCGTGCGGATTACGATGCCTATGTGGGCAGCCGAAAAACATTCTCGGAGCTTGTTGATCTAGGTCAAAAAGGCTATACAAACCGCGAGATGTCGGAAGCGGAATCATTCTTCTTAGCGGCTCTCTATCAAAAACCGACACACTACGCGCCCTACTACTACTTGGGTTTACTTGCCTACGAAGACAAGAACTACGATATGGCAGAACGGTATTACCGCTCAGCTCTTACTTATGGTGCTGATCCAGCTCTTGTAAACTATGCACTTGGTATCAACGCTGCAACAGCGGGCAGAAACAGCGAAGCTATTTCATACTTGCAAACAGCAGCTTCCGAATCGCCGGAACGCTACAAGGACCGTGCAGAAAGCATTATAATAAGACTTAGATAGTCTTGTACTAATTCTCATAAAGCCTGAACATTTTGTTCGGGCTTTTTTTTTTGCTCCTAAAACTCTGCTAAGCCTACAGCTCGCGGATATGGAATTACATCTCGGATATTTGCCATACCGGTAACATATTGGACAAGGCGTTCAAAGCCCATACCAAAACCTGCATGAGGTACGGTGCCAAAACGCCGCAAATCCAGATACCACCAATATGCAGCTGGATCCATTCCAAGCTCTGTCATGCGCTGTTCAAGTTTGCCGTAATTTTCTTCACGTTGTGATCCGCCGATAATTTCGCCAAGACGCGGAACAAGTACATCCATTGCACGAACTGTTTTGCCTTCATCATTTAGCTTCATATAAAATGCTTTTATTTCTTTTGGATAATCTGTAACGATGACCGGACCTTCGGCAACTTTTTCCGTTAAGAATTTTTCGTGTTCACTTTGAAGATCACAACCCCAAAACGGTTTAAACTCAAAAGCATCTAAATTTTTTTCAAGCTCCTTAATAGCATCTGTATAATTCATAATGATGAATTTGGAAGATGATACATGCTTTAAATTTTCCAGCGTACCTTTTTGTACACGCTTATCAAAAAATTCCAGATCATCATAGCAGTGTTCAATAACATCGTTAAAAAGATATTTGATAAATTCTTCCGCATAACGTTCCAGATCTTCCAAGTCTGCAAAAGCAATCTCCGGCTCTATCATCCAGAACTCTGCAAGATGACGAACCGTGTTGGAATTTTCCGCACGGAATGTAGGTCCAAAAGTATAAATGCGTGACAGCGCTGTTGCATAAGTTTCGCCTTCTAGCTGACCGGAAACTGTAAGGTATGATTTTTTGCCAAAAAAATCTTTATTGTAATCCGGTAATTTGCCGCTCGCCCCCAGTTTATCTAAATCAAATGTTGTTACTTGGAACATTGCACCGGCACCCTCAGCATCATTTGCTGTGATGATCGGTGTGTGTACATATTGAAAGCCGCGTTCCTGAAAAAAATTATGCACCGCAAAAGCAAGGCGGCTGCGTACACGAGATACGGCACCGATTGTATTTGTCCGCGCACGAAGATGTGCAATCTCGCGCAAAAATTCCATCGAATGGCTTTTCTTTTGCAGCGGGAAACTTTCGGCAGGCGCTTCGCCTAAAACCGTAAGCTCAGTCGCAGCAATTTCCACAGCTTGTCCGCTTGCAGGCGAAGCAATTAAAGTGCCGCCTACACGTACCGAACAGCCGGTAGAAACATCATTAAGTGCCGTATTGACAGCATCACTTAAATTCTTACCCCGCTGGAAAGTGCATTGTATACCGCCAAAACAGGAGCCGTCATTTACTTCCACAAAACATAAATTTTTTAGATCGCGTTTTGTGCGGACCCAGCCTTCTGCAATTATTTTTTGGTTTTCAGGTTTTAATTTTAATAATTCTTTTATCAGCATAATAAAAAATTATATCACAAAATATAAAAATGCGGGAGTAGGGATTTTTATCTGTGGGGATTTTTATTCGAGCCGTAGGGTTTAATCTTAGCAATAAAAAAATCCTAAAGTTCCTATCAAGTTTGCCGATAATAATGTATGAGGTCTAAATTTCTGCTTATATTTTGTTGCATGTTAATTTTGCTGCCGGCTTACACATCTGCACAGGATTTAACAATTACTTCTAAAGATTTGATTGTAACACAAGGCACCGACGGCGGCTTTCATCTTTACATCCGGAAAAAACAAGGGATGGCATCCGTTTTGCTTACAGAAACAACAAAAGATCCGCGCATGCAGGCTGACAATTATGCGTATCGTGCCCGTGAATGGAATTCGTATAACGGGGATGAACGTAGAATGTTAGACGGAGATTTTTTGCCGCCTAATAATAAAAATGGTTATTCACTGATTGATTCAACTCCGGAAGTTATTCGAGAGCTAGGACAGGCATTCCATGTTTATATTCCATACATAATTGATTACGGTTACGAATGGACGCGGCATGGCGAAATTTATGTAGGCAACGGCACATATTTTAATATCCGCGCTTTTACCCGCCCTTACGGCGATTACCGCGGCACATTCAAAGATAATTCTTTTGTACTCACGATTGACCAAAAGCCCCTAGAAGGGCGTCCTGCAGATCTTTTTATGAAGGATACTGTTAATGCCTTTGGCGAGATATCAAGTGAAGGCGGGGGTGAGCTTGTCTATTCGCTTGGCCCTGAAGATATTGTTGAAAAGATTTCAGATTTGCTATCGCAAAGAGCCGGCCGTGATCTTGATCTTGTTTTATGTATTGATACAACGGCGAGCATGAAAAACGATCTTGCTGCCGTTCGTACACAACTAAGCGCAATGATTCGTGAGCAAATGAATAACTACCAATACATGCGCGTAGGTTTTGTTTTTTACAAAGATTATTATGATGAGTATGTTACAAAATGGTATTCATTTACCGATGATCTGAGCATAATTCAAAAAACACTGAATGGCGTTAAAGCCGGAGGCGGCAGGGATATTCCCGAAGCCGTTCACGAAGCCTTGTATGATGCGGCAACAAAATTTGAGTGGCAAGCCCGTAACCGTAAAATAATTCTTATTGGCGATGCCCCGCCCCACCCGCGTATGCGCGGCAAGATTAGCAAGGATATGGCAATGAATGCCGCTATGAAACTCAACATCACTATTGATGCGATATTGTTACCTCAATAAAAATCCGTCCCGCAGTTTTAGGGGCGGCTATTTGAATTTTCTCAATTTCGTTTCTTTTGACTTCTTTTCCTTTGGTTTACTTTTGTTTTGCCTGTCGTCGATTTTGCCTAGTACAATTTCTGCAAGAATTTTATATTTTGCAGGAAGAAGTGCCGCATCATTTTTAGTGTAACGTTCTAAAAGATCCTCTAATTCGCTACGGGATACATCCCACTTCTTTTGCTTGTAGTGGATAAAAGCAATTTCATAGCTGGCACTGCACACTGCTTCGTTATTAAACCGAAAGCGGTTGAGCATTTCTGTGTAATAAACTTCTGCCCTTTTGTAATTGTTTTTGTCTGTGGCATTTTGTGCCAGTTGAACCATCTCCTGCGGTGTTAAATCTTTTGGAATTGTGTCAGGATTTGTTTTACAAGCGCTCAAATTGAGCATCGCCGATGTTATACAGCCGATAGTAATTATAGTAAATAATTGAAGTTTTTGCATACTAATACGATAGCATAGTTTTTTTTTGTTTTCTAGCAATTGATGCGTGAGCTTGGCAATTTGTTTGCCTTATAATATACTTTAGAGCATGATAGAAGTATGTTCCCCTTCGATAAACCGTAAGGAAATGGATGCGGTTCTTACCGTGTTGGTAGAAGAAAAAATCGGTCCCGGTGAACAAGCAGAGCGTTTAATTCAACTTGCCAAAGAAAAATTAAGTTTCGATTTTTGCACAGCATTACGCAGTCCTGTTTTTGCGCTTAAAAGTGCTTTAAGTCTTTTACAGCTTGAACAAGGGTCGGGAGTTGCGGTTTCGGCATTTTCACCACGTTATTACTTAAAAGTGATAGAAGAGTCATTTTTAAAACCGGTAATTTTTGACACCGCACACGGCGAGCCTTTTCCTAGTGCAGAATCAATAAGTGCGGCCATAGAGCGAAGTAAAGAGGAAGCACCGGTGCGCTGCATTGTGCTGCACCATGCTTTGGGTTATGCACCAAAGTTTGATGATATTGAAGCGCTTGGCATACCGATCATAGAAGACTGTTCTACCGCATTCGGCAGCGGTTTTGCTGCGTCCGGTGCGCTTGACGGTAGTGCGGAGGCACCCAATCAGTCTGCCACAGATGCAGGGTTCGTCCATTGCGGCACAGGCGGAATATTCACGATTCTTGGTTTAGAGGAGCGTGATGTGTTGACAGCCGGAGGAGGCGCTCTTCTTTATGCCTGTGCAAGGCGTAACGGCTCTGTTTTGCGCAACTCAATAAGCAGTTTGCCGCCGGAATATGCCTTGCCCGATATGAATGCGGCGATGGCCATTGTCCAGTTGCGCGAAGCGGAAAAATCTGCCGCAAAACGAAAAGAATATGCAGAAGCATTTATCAAATCCGCTATGCAGCAAGGCAGACACCTGCAATTTGCACAACCTGACGGTTTTATTTATAATAATTATGCCTTTCCGCTGGTTTTGGAAACAGGCATGAAAGATGTGATAGCTTGGGCAAAACGCAAGGAGATTGCTGTTGAGCTTGCGTTTTCATCAACATTGATAGGCAGCGGTCTTGTTACACAAGACTTATGTCCTAATGCCTATTCGTTAAGTTTGCGCACTGCTATTTTCCCGATTTATCCGCGTTTGGGCGGCGCAAATGTTACGAAAATTGCAAAACTTATTCAAACATTACCGTAATGCAGCAAGAAAATAATAAAAATATAGAAAAAACTATAGCGTTTGCAGGCGGAGGCACAGGCGGTCATATTTATCCGGGTCTTGCAGTTATTTCAAGTCTGCAAGCAGCTTTTCCCGGCAATATCCGCATAATTTGGATTGGGTCAGAAGCCGGCATGGATCGTTCTATTGTTGAAAAATTCGGTATAGAATTTTTTGGAATAAAAAGCGGCAAGTTGCGAAGGTATTTTTCTTTACAAAACTTTTTTGATATTTTTAAAATTGCGGCAGGGTTTTTTAATGCAAAAAAAATTCTAAAAAAACAACAGGTGTGTTTTCTTTTTTCCAAAGGCGGGTTTGCAAGTGTGCCGCCTGTCGTTGCGGCAGCCGCACTAAAAATTCCTGTTTGGACACATGAATCAGATTTTAGTCCGGGTCTTGCAACAAAGATCAATTCGCACTTTGCACAAAAGATCTGTATAGCTTACGAAAAAACAGCTATGTATTTTAGCATCAAAAACCGTGCAAAGATTATGGTATGCGGTAATCCGGTACGTCCGCAATTCTATTCGGCAGATGCAAAAATTGGACGTGAATATATTTTAAAAATTCGTCCAAAATTTTCAGACTTGCCGAATGATCATCTAATCCTTTTGGTATTAGGCGGGTCTCAAGGTGCAGAAGAAATTAATAATTTGATAACAAGCAGTATTGATATTCTATGTGAGCATTTTGTTGTTGTACATCAAACCGGTTCAAAAAATGCCGCAAATGCCGCTAGCGCTGCTTCTGATAATTATTTACCGGTGCCGTACATTTATGACGAAATGCCGCATTTGCTTGCAAGTGTAGATTTGGTGCTAGGTAGAAGCGGTGCCGGCACTGTTTGGGAGTGTGCCGCGATTGGCTGCCCTATGGTTCTTGTGCCTTTAAGCGGGCATGGCACACGCGGGGATCAAGTACAAAACGCCGAATATTTTACGCAAAAAGGAGCAGCGTTAACTTTTGTACACCCTAGTGCAGAAACTTTGTGCAAGGCTTTAATTGACCTTGCGCAGGATGTACAAAAATTAAAATGCATGCAGGCGGCATCAAAAGAAATCGGTGCAATGAATGGAGCAAAAATTATTGCAAAGCCGCTTGTTGAACAACTGTTAGATTTAAAATCACATCTTTAAATACTGGCAAATGATCAGAATGATCATAGCAAAGATATGTCAAAATTTGATAAAATAAAAATAGGAGAAGTTGTTGATATACGCACCCATTGATATTGCTTTTTTATTATTGGCAATCATATTGATAATCCGTTGCGGTCTGCATGGGTTTATCGAGGAATTTATGAGATTAACTTGGTTCTTTGCCGGACTTTTATTTTCTGTTTCGTTTTTTAAAAAAGGAGCGGAAATTATTCGCGAACAATTTTTACCTGATATAAAAATTTTACCGGAAGTACTTAGCTTTATAGCATTGTTTTTAATTGTGTTTATTATTATAAAAATAATTACTGCTATATTTCTTGATATAATACGCAGGGTAAAACTTAAACCTGTAGACCATGTTTTAGGTTTGATACTTGGTGCCATTGAAAGTTTGGTTGTAATAGGCGTAGTAATTTTTGTTATTAATATTCAGCCATTGTTTGATAAAGATTCTGTTTTATCAAACAGTATTTTTTTTAATTTGATCTACTCAATTGACGTTCATTCGCATGTTGCGGACGTTTTGACGAAAAATCAGATATAGGAATATCATAATTGTTTGAAAATATAATAGGGCAGCCGATAATAGAACGGATCAAAGATGATATAACAGGCGGCGTTTTTGCGCCTTCTGTACTGTTTGCAGGTCCTGCATGCAGCGGAAAGTTTACTGCCGCATTGGAACTTGCCCGCATATTATCTTGCACGGAAAATGCCTTATGGAATTGCACATGCCCTTCTTGTGCGTATCACAAAACTTTAAGCTCAAGCGATCTATTGATTATAGGATCAAGGAATTTTTGTGCGGAAATTATTGCCGCAAAAGATGCTTTTTTACACGACCAAAATACACCTTCTACAAAAATATTTTTTTTAAGGCAAATAAAAAAATTGGTTTTACGTTTTGGTGCTGATATTACAAAGGACGATCCAAAAATAAGTAAACTTAATCCGTTATTAGAAATAATAAATGAAGATATGGAAGAATTATTTTTTTTAGCAAATGAACAAGACAACACGGACAAAAAGACTGCGGATAAGATTGTAAAACTATCAGACAAACTAGTAAAGAATTTAATTAAATTAGAATCCGATGGAATAAGTGATACTATTCCTGTTTTGCATATCCGCAATGTTTCATATTGGCTGCGTTTAAAACCAAGCGGTAAAAAGAAAACATTGATTATAGAAAATGCAGACAGAATGCAAGATGCCTCGCGCAATTCATTGTTAAAAATTTTGGAAGAGCCGCCGGCAACTGCACAGATTATATTAACAACAGAAAAGCCTCAGACTATACTGCCTACATTGCTTTCACGGTTGCGTCCTTATCAGTTTTCTAAACGTACGGCACAGGCAGAATCGGAAATTATACGGCGTGTGTTTAAAGATACCTCCCAGATCATACAAGCAGAAAATAATTTGACATCTTACCTTGATAAGTTTTTACCGGTATCACCTGGCACTTTGTATTCGCTTGCCGCATATTTTTGGAGCGTTGTATCCTCAAATTCCAAAAAACCTTGCAGGACAGCTATATACGAATTACTTGCTTTAATAAACGCTTATTGCACACCAATTGCAAGCGAAGGCGGGTTTCCCACTGAAGACACACAAACAAAAACAGCAGCGGCAATTATACTAAAAGCAAGCGATAACTTTTCGCAGCGCAACAGCCTAAATATTTTTTTAGCAGCATTATGCAGTCTTATTTCAAAGCCGCTTTTGTCATCAAAAAAATATGCAGAAGGTATTCCGCTTCGCGAGGCTGTGCTACAATGTACAGAGCAGACACGGATAGCGTATGAAATTTACAAGCAGAATGCAGCGATGGCCGTTGACCGTCTTTTTACAGATTTAAAAATATCTATCGAACGGTTCGATTGACGGGCACTGCCGCATGTTGCAGGTGTCAAAAATAATATGAATAATTTTATAACAAAGGCATTAAAAAAATTCGGTAAACTTAGTGCGGAACAGACTTATGAAGTCCTGCAAACGGCTGAACAAGAGCTAAACATTTTGCAAATGGTGTTAGATTCTGTTACAACAGGATTTATTGTTTGCAATAATGATAATCTGTTGTTATTAACAAATAAAAATGCAAAACGTTTTATCAATCTTGCAGAAGGCAGTGAGTTAAAAGATTGTGTTTGGCAATCAGTAGGCGATCCTGATATAGCGTTGTTTTTAAAGCAAACGCTCACCCAAAGTGAACGTGTACAAGAACGTGAATTCTTTGTTGAATCAAACGGCATAAAGCGTCTTTTATCTATTAGTGTTTTACCGCTTGTTCAAAAAGGCAAAGTAACAGGATCAATTGTTATGATCGAAGATATAAGCGAAAAACGATCGCGCGAAATTGAATTCCGCCGCGCAGAAAATCTTGCAAGCCTTACAAATGTAGCTGCCACCGTAGCTCATGAAATAAAAAATCCTCTTGCATCAATTTCTATTTATATACAGCTTACACAAAAGTTGGTAGATAAAGTATTTAACATTTCAATTGCAGAAAAAGATCATGAAAAGTTTGATAAGTATCTTGGTAATATAAACGAAGAAATAGAACGCTTAAATAAAATTGTTGTTGATTTTTTATTTGCTGTGCGTCCGCTAGAATTTAATTTAATAAGATCGAATATAAACGATCAAATAAAAGATGCAATTGAGTTTACGGCTGTGGAACTGGAAGACCATAATATTAAATATACTATTGAGCTGCAAGATACAATTCCGTTTATACTTTTAGACAGAACTTTTTTTAAGCAGGTGCTTTTAAATCTTATAAAGAATGCAATAGAAGCTATGCCGGATGGCGGTGAACTTATAATTCGTACTTTTCAAAAAGATACGGACATAAAAATCACTATAAGAGATACAGGTTGCGGAATATCAGAAGAGTTAAAAGCAAAAATATTTGAACCATACTGGACAACAAAAATAAAAGGTACCGGTTTGGGTTTAACTATGGTGTTTAAAGTTGTCAAAGAGTTAAAAGGTGATGTTTTGGTACAATCTGAATTGGGCAAAGGAACTATGTTTGAAATTACGCTGCCTGTGCTGCAAAAAGAAAAAAGTCTGCCCAGTCCTGGCGGGACTAAAGATGCTGAACATAACAAGGAGTACGTTGAACGAAAATGAAAGATTTTGATGCAATAGCTTTTGATCTTGACGGCACACTCTATGCGGATTGGCGTTTTTACATGAAACTAATTCCATATACAGTGATAAATTCTCCGTTATTATTTGCTTTTGGAAGGGCACGTAGCACGCTGCGAAAGAGCGGTGATTTTGGAGATTTTCATAAAAAGCAAGCAGCTCTTTGTGCGGAATATTTAGGCATAACTGAAAGCGAGGCGTATAACAAACTACAAAAAAATATTTACGATTATTGGCCGCATAAATTTAAAAACATCGAGCTTTATCCGCATGTGTTGGAAACTTTAAAGTTATTTAAAAAATGCGGTTTAAAATTAGGTATTCTATCAGACTTTCGTTTAAAGTATAAAATTGAAAATTTAAATTTAGAAAATATTTTTGATGCCGAATTGTCTACCGGAGATGTAGGCGCTCTAAAACCGCATAAACAACCGTTCTTGGAACTTGCCGGTAGGCTAAACACTAATACGCAGCGTATTCTCTATGTTGGCAATCATTATAAGTATGATATTTTAGGTGCTAAAAATGCCGGTTTTGGCGCCGCTGCTTTAATTTGCCGCAATCCGTTTAAAAACCTAAAAAATTTTAAAAGTGCAGATTTTATTTTTAAAGACTATCGTCAATTACAGCGTTTTGTGCTAGAATAAAACAATATGACAGGTTTATTTACAGTCGGCAATCTTATAATACTATTAATTGTTGGTTTAGGATTTGTTTTAGTTAGAATATTTGACAAACGTGACAATTATATACGGCTAGCCAAGAAACAAGGTGAAAAGTTAAAAGAAGAATTAAGAACAGAGATGGAAAATTGCGTAAACGAAAAGGCAAAAAAGATCTACGATGATTCAGTTATCGTAGAAGCTAATGAGCGCAAGTCAAAAATTCTAATAGATAAAGTTCAAGAAAAAATTGATAACTTGTCACATCAACAAAGCACGATTGATCAAATAGATGAACGTATAGCGTTGTATAAAGGCGCCCTTGAATCACTAGATGATATGACAAACCGTGTTGATATTAATTTAAAACGGATTGCCGATGAATCAGAATATGTAGAGAATGCTGCGGAAAAAATCAGCGGCATAAAAAACAAGATAGACGAAATAGAAAAAAATATCGAAGCATTTCAAAACCGCATAGAATCACAGACAGAAGAAAAAATAAAAAGTTCCGCAGATGCTATTCTTGGCGAAGTGCGTACAAATGTCAACAATTTGATTACAACTTCAAGCAAAATAGAAGAAAAGGTCGAGGCCTGCAAAGACACGATTAACACCGCTCAAAATAATCTTGCAGACAAAATTGCTGCCGATATGGAGATGATCAACGGCATGATTGCCCGTGCAGCTAATAGCGCAGAAACACAAGCTTCAGATTTGGAAGAAAGTCTTTTAAGTACACTCCGTAAAGATGCCGCAGATAGAAGCCGCAGGGCGCAAGAAGAAATAATAAATAAAATAAATGACGAAATAAATAATCTGCAAAAAGATACACAGTCAAAAATATATTCTACAGAAAATTTAATAAACACTGAATCTGAAAAATGGGCAACATCAGTCAATACAATAAATACACAGCAAAAAGAACATACCGAAAAATGGCAACGGGAATCAGAGGGCATCAATAATATTTTAGATACTTTAAAAGAAAAGTCAGAGTCTTTGCAAAACAATATTGAAACACGGATAGAAAAACTTGAATCAATGGTAAAAACAGAATTAAAAGATATTGAAACACAAATAGAAGCTTATAAGGCAAAAGAGGAATCAACAATTACAGAAATTGTTGATAAACTTGCGCTTGTTGCAGAAGAAACACAAAAGCGCAGCTTGGAAGAGGCAGATGCAAAACTGGAAGAATACCGAAGTGCACAGACAAAACAGTTTGATAATTTAGAGAGAATGGCAAACGATACGCTTGCATTAGATGCAGAGCTTAGAAAACATCTTCAAAATGTAACAGAAGCTTCCACAATGGAATTTAATGAAAGCATGGAAGGTATTAAAACAGAAATACATAAACTGGGTTATGATATAAGCAGTCTAAAAAAACAAGCTTACGAAAAGATTTCAGAAAACCTGAAAAAATTTGAAAGCGAATTTAATGGGGATTTAACAAAGCGCAGTATTTTGTTAGATAACGAATTTACTAGATGGCGTACAGAAATTGATAATAAATTTTCTGCTGTTAGCGATGATCTGGATTTAGAAACAAAAAAACTAGAAAAGAAAATAGAGGATTCGCTTTTTCAAAAAAAATCAGAGTTGGATGTTTGCTGCAGTAACGAAGTAGAAAAAGTAAAAACTGCCGCTGTCGATATGGAAAAAAATGCAAAAGCGTATATTGACCGTGCAGAAGATTCTGTAAAAGAGCTTCAAAATAAAGTGCAAAATGCTATGCAGGAGATGCGGCAAAATGCAGAGAATTCGTTTAAAGAAAAGGCTGCTCAGCTTGCCTTGCAAAATATAGAAAAATTAAAAGATTACGAAAAAGTTATGGAAACCGCCTACGAACAAACTGCGCAGGAAACAAAATTAAAATACGAAGAAATTTCAACATCAATAGATAAATCGCGTAATGAAGTTCACGAATACAAAGCCGGTATGGAAGGCGTTATAAAAGAGCTTAGCGATTCAATTACATCACTTGGAAATGTCAGCAAAGAAAATTACAAAATCAATGAACAGCAAATTGCCTTGCTTGCAGCAAAGATAGAAGATTTTAACAAAGAAGTATCAGTACACAAAACACAACTAATTGAGCAAACTGAAGAAAAAATAAAATCATTAAGTCTTTCAATACAAGATGCAGATGAAAAGATCGAAAACTTTATGGAAAAAACAAAGCTAATAGAAAAGACGGAAATTCTAAAAGAAAATTTATCAAAACAAATTGAAGACCTTAACACAGAAATCGAAAAACTGAATCTTCGCAGAACAGAGCTTGTCGGCATTGAATCACAAATTACAAAAATAAAACGTACAGAGGATGAAGTTAATGAAAAAATGGCTAAGTTTCTTATGGAGCAGACACGTATAGAGCGTATGGAAGCTGACTTTAAAAAACTTTTACAAACATCGCAGTCAGTAGAAGAAAAACTTTCACAAGTAAGTGCATCTGATGATAAGCTGCAAGAGATGCAGGTAAACTTACGAAAAATAAACGATGCCATTGCAGAGACAGAGGAACGCTATCAACGGATAGAAAAGAAAAATCAAACATTGGATGTTACCAACGACGGCATAGACCGCAACTTTAAACAATTGCAGGAATCTGAGAATGCGGCGCACAAGTTAAAAGATGATCTTGTGCGCATAACGGTAGGGTTTGATGATATACGCGCCGGTATCGAAAAACTTGCATCTGAAAACGAAAAAACTAATGCTGCAGTAGAAAAAATAAATTCTTTGGAAAAAACTTTAGATGGTATAGACGCACAGATCAAAAAAATTGATCAAATTCGTACATGGTATTCGCAGTTAGAAGGAAGAATGGACGAAACACAAAAGAATATTCTTAATCAAACTAAACTTGTAACTACTATGCTAGAGCCTGTAAAAAATAAAAGCCCTTATGAAGATCCAATTCCGCGTCAAATGCATGATCAAGTTATTACACTGCGCAATCAAGGCTGGAGCGAAAAAGATATTTCAAAATCACTCAAAATACCTGTGTCATCAGTGCAATTGATTTTAGAACAGGCCGGTAAATCTTAAGTGCCCTTAATCCTTGTGGGCTTCAAATATTGCGTTGAACTGGTCTGCAATTGGGACAATGATGTCGATTAGATCCGGATCAAAATGAGATCCTTTTGTTTCTAAGATTTTTTCCATAGCTATCTCGTGAGTGAATGCAGATTTGTAACTGCGCCGCATACGCAAGGCATCGTAAACATCAGCAATAGAAACAATGCGTGCTGCTAACGGAATCATCGGACCTTCTATTTGGAATGGATAACCTTTGCCGTTCCATTTTTCGTGGTGGGCAAGTGCAATCTCTTTTGCCATAGGGTTTGGATATGTAGATAGAATAAACGCACCGTTTTTTGTATGCTCCTGCATAATTGACCATTCCCAATCGGAAAGTGGACCTTCTTTATTTAATACATCATCAGGTGTACCGATTTTTCCTACATCATGCATCGAAGCTAAAAATCCTATATTATCAATAAATTCCGCATCAACAATATCGTAGCCGGGTCTATTAAATAAACCTTTTGCAATGATCTCCGAATAGTAATTGACGCGGCTAATATGCGATCCTGTATCGTTATCTTTTAATTTGGAGGCTTCCAATAAACTCATAAAGACGCTGCGAAGCAGTGTGCGGTTTTCTTCTGTAACATCATCAAACATAACAGTAAATAATGACGGAGTGCTGACATTAATGCCTGCAGGGAAAATATAAACTCGTGTAAAAACTGTCGGGTGATCCCTTGTTTTAATTTGTGCAAGACCGCGCCACGAGCTGCCGTTAGTCCCTTTTAGAACAACTTCGCGTATGCCTTTTACATCTTCTATCTTAAAATATTTTCCAAAGACATCAAAAAAAAGCGTGCCGTTAATTGAAAACAAACCTGTAAAAAATTTATTACTCGCCGGATTTGAATATACAATTTTAAAATCACGGTCTATATTCAAAACAGGAAAAACGCTTGTATGAAACATAGCGGCGGCAGGTGTAGGAACTCTTACTGTTACTCGCCCGACCGGTGCAGATATTTTGCCCTGTTTATCATTTGCATTTTCGTTGTTATCCGGCATCGCCAGTCCTCTTATTTGTTTACCTGCATTTCGGCATCACTTTTTCTGATGTAGATCGGCTTGCAGTAAAAAGCATAATTATCACTTGCACTATTAAATCTATACGATTTTTCAATGTATTTCAACATTAGCGCAGCCCTGCCGCGTCGGTATTCAGGATCAATAAATATGTTAAATCCGTCCAAAAGCGGTTCTAAGGCTTGTTTTGCCAGTCCTGCACCGTTTCCGCATAGCAATATCGAATTTTCTGTTTTGTGATTTTTTTGCAAATTGATAATAATATCAGCAAGATTTATATGACCTATATCCATATAGCTGCTTAAACTAATACCGGACCTATAAATTGCGGAAAAAAACCTGTTCTGTTTTGCATCTATTACTGCCGCTACTAATCCCGGAAAATCACTAAACGGGAACGCTGTACAGTCCAGTGTGGGAACTGAAATCATTTTTTTATTTAGAGCAAGCGCTATACCTTTAAGCGCGGAAAATCCGATGCGCAAACCTGTAAAAGATCCAGGTCCTTCCATGCAAGCAAGTACGTCAATATCGGTTTTTGCTATGCCTGCAGTATCTATTAATTTTTCAAGTGTATCAAACAACAGCTCGCTGTGCCGTGTGCCGGCATCTGCTTCGAAAAAAAATTGTCCCGTTGCGGCCATTATACCAAGTGATAAAAAATCCTGCGATGTATCAACAGCTAAAACCGTCATGCTTTAAGTGTATCATGCTAAAAAAAAATATTTAACAGCATCGTGCGCAATCGATGAGCAATCGATAAGCAATCGCGAGCAATGAACAGGGCGATGTGCAATTTTATAGAGGCTTGAATTTTAATGGGTATCCTGCAAAAATTAAAGTTAAGGATTTATATGTCTAACATACGTTTAATTGCTTTGGATTTGGATGATACATTATTGCGCACGGATTTGAGTATTTCGTGGCATACGCGCCGTATCATTAAAAAGACGCAAAAGGCAGGTATTACCGTTGTTATAGCGTCCGGCAGGGTGTTACATGCACTTTTAAAATATGTGCATCAGTTGGGTATGCATAAGCACAACAGTTTTGTAATTTGCGGCAACGGCACTACAATTCACGATACAAAAACAAATGAAATTATTGAGCAGATTACGATGCAGCCTAAAATGGCGCAGGCAGCTTATGATCTAGCTAATGCCGAAGGTTTTGCCGTGCAGCTTTACCGCGGCGATTTGCTTTATGTTTCGCGTGATAACGAGTATGCGGACACCGATCATAACCTAACCGGTTTACGTCAAATTATTCCGGAGAATTTTAGAGAGATGGTAGGTAACAATTGTGATAAACTTGTCATTCCAGGCGATCCGGTGTTGTTGCGTCCTTTGGAAACTTTGATGCGTAATGTACTAAGTGATGAAGCTACGCTTTTTACAAGCAAGCCTTACTATCTGGAAGTGTTGCCGCCGCAAATTGACAAAGGAGTTGCGCTTTCAAAAATCGCTGCCAAACTTGGAATTGAACGCGAAAATGTTATGGCGTTTGGCGATTCTATGAACGACGAGGCAATGATCAAATGGGCAGGCTTTGGTGTTGCTATGGTAAACGGAAACGAGCGCATTAAAAATATTGCACGTTTGGTAACAGAGTTTTCAAATGATGATGATGGTGTTGCTGCAACAATCGAGAAGTATGTACTTGCTACTCGATGAGTAATTGATAAATAATCGATAAGTAATCGATGAGTAACCGGTTTTTTAAAAATAACAACGCTTATGCTGCCGTTCAAAGTTTAACAATAAAAGCGATTCTTGAAAAAAAACTTATAGAAGACGGCGACAATATTTTAATAGCAGTTTCCGGAGGAAAAGATTCAACGGTTCTTGCTATGATGTTGGAATCTGTGCGGCCTGCTGTCAAAAAAAATTACAAATTACAGGCTGTGCATATTTCCAGCGACTTTTGTGCTTGCTGCAAAAAATCAGATCTAAAATCAAAATTGCAATCGTGGAATATCCCGTTTGACGATATTTTTGTTCCTGTAATAGGACGCCTTAAAGAAGGCGAAAAAATGAATTGCTGGTGGTGTTCAACGCAACGCCGCACAGAATTGATTCGTTACGCTATAGATAATGGCTATAACAAGATCGCCTTAGGGCATCACCTTGACGATATTATAGAAACATTTTTTATGAATATGACATCTGCGGGTGCACTTACCACGATGCCTGTCCTTTTAAAATACAATAAGTTTCCGCTTTGCCTTATTCGTCCGCTGTGTTTTTGTGAAGAACGGCAAATAATATCTTGCGCAAAAGAAAATGGAATTCTAAAAAATGCCTGCACCTGCCCTTACGGCATAAATTCAAAGCGCCGCGATATGCGATCCCGCATAGCCGCTTTTACAAATAATTCCGGTGATGTTAAACGCCGTATCCTAAAAGCCGCAATGTCGCTGGATGTGTAAGCTGTAATTAATTTGTGCGGCTGTATGAGCTGCCGGATTCGTTTCTAAATGGGATAAAACTTACCCGCAGCCCATTGTAAACATCACGGCGTTTTAGTGTTATAGTGCCGTCTGCATTGACGCTCTTTTTAATTTCCATAATATATTGACGTCCCGGCACACCAAGCGGCAGCACCATAATCCCGCCTACCTGCAGTTGCTGTAAAAGCGGCGGCGGTATGTGATCAATCGAGCAAGTTACGATAATTTTGTCAAATGGAGCTTCGCCTTCCCAGCCGTAATAGCCATCTCCTGTAATTCTGCGTATTGATTTATACATAGGATATTTTGCTTCCATGCCGCTATATAGCGCATCTGTTTCAAAATACAACTGCTGTATAATTTCTATTGTGTAAATGCGGCTGCTTAAACAAGAAAGTATCGCAGCCTGATAGCCGGAGCCAGTGCCTATTTCTAAAATTTTATCGTTGGGCTGAACATTGAGTGTTGTAGTCATCATTGCGACAACATCTGGATCTGTGATTGTTGCGCCCCAACCTATAGGCAGCCATGTGTCTGCATACTCCTTGCCTTTGTTTTGTGCGCGCACAAAGTTCTCGCGGGGAGTTAGCAGAAAAGCACGTAAATCATCAAGCCGTTTTAATTCACCGCTGGCGATAAAACTCCATGCAAGCTGCCAACGCTTGGGTAAAAATTCACGATCATCGGGACGGTTTGATACCATCCAGCTTGTCCAAGCCGATTCATTTTCAATCGGAACAATTGACGCAACTGAATAACCATCAACCTGTAACGATAGACGCTGTGCTGATTCCTCAGATATATATTGACTTTCACTGATAGTGCGCTTGGTAACAGGTGCTATGCCGGCAGCTTTTTGTTCGCTGGCAAGTGCATCTTCTTCTGCGGCGGATATTATACCCAAATCTTCCCACGCGGCAGGAGTTTCCTTATTGATAACGGCGGCTGCCATTAGCGACACAAACACAAGCGTTACGGCAAAAAATACTGCTACTAGGATTATAGCACAAGCAGGCGATACTTTTTTGTTAATGATACTACTTAAGCGAATCAAGTGCGCCTACATGAATCATAGATCGGATTTTGCCCTATTTTGATCGCGCTGATATAATTCTTGATAAATCATATTTCGGTCTTTTAATTTTTCTTTTACCGGTTGTGTAAATGGCATATAACGCCAGAAAGTTCCGCGCACATCTTTGTCCAATTTTTGTGTGCCTTCGCTTTCTTTTGTCATCCACAAAATATAATCCTGAATAAAATATTGTTTTAAATCACCTTTTAATTTGTTTGCCTGATAGTAGTTGTAGTAGTTACCGGTTAAGCCTTCTTCCATCCAGTAGAACGAAGCTTTTTCTTTTGCAGCCTGCCAGCGGAAATCAGCAACAGCGTATAACAGTGAAAGTGTAAGATTTCTAGGATACATAGGAATTGCAATTCTGCCTCGGCTTGTTGCACGGTTGGATTTTTCAAAAGGCTCCCAACACATTCCAAAATCGCCATAAGTGGGTAGAATTACTACATAGGGAACAATCCTGTTTGGTTTATTTTTGTAGTAGCGGATAAATACTTCTGCATCTATACTTTCTATCCATGCAAGTTTTGAAATTACATTTTCTTTAAAACCAACGCCGTTAGGTGTAGGATGAAAATATTCGCCGGAAAGTATAGGAAAAGCGTTACCTTGCCGTCCAACCGTCATTTTTGCCATTTGCCTTATCGAACCGAATTCCGTGTCCACAGACTGTATATCTACAGATGAAGTGCCTCCTACGCCATCGCCTTCCGGCACCATTTTTTGTTTTATTGATTCGATGTCTTCAATCGCATTTTGAAAATCTTTTAAATACAATGATATTTCGCGATCTGTTTTTGCAAGACTTTTTAAACATTCACCGGCTTGTGTCCAAGCACTTTTTTGTGATTCTGTATAACATGATCCTACGTTTTCCAGATCGCTTATTTCCGGATGTGTAAAAAGTGAATTGACATTTGCCAAAAGTGATGCTTCCAACGAACTGCGCTCTGTATGCTTTGCACGCAACAAACCTGCAGAGCCTTCGCGTTTGCCGCTAGCCTTATCCAGCAGTGCTTGGAAGTGTGCGTTTTCATTACCGCGTTTAACTTGAACTTCGTCTGTGCCTGAAATATTAATTTTGCCGATACCTACACCGCGCATCCATTCATCTAAATAATACACCGGTTGATCTAAATCGCTGTCAACAATCAGTTTTGCAAGAAATGCTTTTGACTCACTTGCTAACAGATTAGGATGAAGCACACCAAAGCGCAGCAAATATTTCTGTGCCGGAGTAAGAGTAAGCGGCGCACTACGCGCAACGCTTGCTGCAAAATCCCAATATGGATTTGTTATTTGTTGTTTAAAAACCGCTTTATCTTTTGGATCTTTCGCTGTTGCATATTTTTGAAATATTGCATGCAAGCGCTTTGCGGCATCACTGCCATCTGCCATTAGTGATTTATAGTACGCAGGATCTTCAAAAGCCTTGTGCGGAACATCTGCAAACAGATTTTTAATTGGAGGAAATCCGCTTTGAACTTCAGCACCATCTGATTGCGGCGATTGATCCTCAAAATCAATGTCGTCCATAACTGGATCGGAAAAGTCAGAATCAGCAATTCCGTTTGGGTTTGCATTATCACTCATAATATAAATGATAAAAAAATGACCTCAAATTGTCAAGTATGAAATTTATCTTGGGGTGCATCTTTTTTTCATGGGTTTTTTAAGCTGATTTTTTGTAATGCACCCATATTTTGCTCTCTACCTGCGACCTAAGGGTTAGGATATACTGTGCGTTATATTCATCCCACATCATGCCGGGAC
>BTID01000004.1:0-33403 GCA_036245275.1 Termitinemataceae bacterium | reverse complement strand
GCTCCAAAACACGATGCAGTCAAGCACATTAGGGTCAAGTGATATTCCGCTTACCTGATGTGCATTCATTGGGTTGCGCACTAGTACATATTTTTCTTGCAAGCGGTTGCAAAACCAATCAGAGTAATAAGCTGGTATATCAGTTCTACGGCTTGCACTTAGGATCATTTTATTCGCTCCATAAGATTCATTATACTACATAACCTATGCAACAAACAGCAGATTATGCGCACCACATCACACAACAACAGCTTCACCTCCGCTCTTCCGCGCAAGGGATAGAAGCGGAAATACTTTTTGCTTGCAAAAAGATTGTAGCGGATAGCCCGACCCGCTTTGTTCCCCCGTGCGCGTTAGCGCACTTACAAAATGGCTGCGTAGCGCAGGCGGGTTGCGCCCTGCTACGTGCAGGCTCTGCGGCGTAACCGAGGGTATTAAACGGCGCGAATAAATATAGTATCAAACTCAATATCAGTGTATAATTTAGAGATGGTTGCTAAAAACAAAAAACGAAAAGTATATAAAAAAGTCAAAGACCGTGTTAAAATGAATGAAATACTTGATATTATTGCATCACTTGCAACAATTGGCGGTTTTATAGCAACACTTTATATGTGTTCAAGGGGGAATTATTAAATGAATCTACCTATCATTACTGCTATTTTACTGGGAATAGCTATTGTTTGCCGAGCTGTTAGCTATATTTTAACCCGAAATGAAAAAAAACACCTTTAGGAATAGTGTGATAGTTGTCAATGCATTTTAAAAGTATTAGAATTGAGGCATGCAAACACTTGGGATTAACATAGGTTCCACTAGTATAAAATTGGTCTATGCCGATTGCAACACACAGTCAGGCACATGTAATGTCATATATAGCGGTTTTTTGCCGCACGAAGGTGATTTTTCTACCGTTGTCCAAAAACTTTTAGATGAATCAAATGTAGAGCCAGGTACGCCGGTTCTTGTTACTGGTAACGAAGGGCGTTTTATGTTTAACTGCGCCGGAACTCTGGAACCGCTTTGTGTTGAGGCAGCTCTTAAAACACTTAAACTTGACGGTGCGCCTGCGGACGCTGTTGTAAGTATGGGCGGCGAAGATTTAATTGTCTATTCGCTTGACAGCACCGGAAAAATAATAAATAACTTTTCAGGTAATAAATGCGCTTCCGGTACAGGAGAATTCTTAAAACAGCAGCTTGCCCGTATGAATATGGAGCTGGACGATATAAACAAAGTTAGCGACTCTGCGAAAGTTTATCCGCTTTCCACCCGTTGCAGCGTGTTTATGAAGAGTGACTGCACACACCGTCTTAATAAGCGCGAAGCTACAAAAGATGATATTGTCCTGTCGCTTTCTGATGTTATGGCTGTAAAAGTGATAGATTTCTTGAAAAGGGCAAAGGTTACAAAGGGGCGCGTTATTTTAACAGGCGGAATTACGCTAAACCGCCATATTATCCGCTTTATAAAGGAAAAAGAACCAAATATTGAGTTTATAATCCCTGAAAGCGCCCCGTTTTTCGAGGCAATCGGTGCGGCGATGCTTGCAGAAAGCTCAGGCAGTGCATTTCCAGAGAAAAACAAGCTCTTACGGAGCAGTGCTGTCAAATTCGGAACCCTGCCTGCCCTAAAAGATTGGCAAAACAAGGTAAAATTCTTTGACTCGCACGAAATTAAAGTTCAAAAAGGACGCAAATACATTCTTGGAGTTGACGGCGGATCCACTACAACAAAGGCTTGCCTTGTCGATATGGAAACAGATGAGATTGCAGCCAGTCACTATGGCCGCACACACGGCGATCCGGTTAAAGCGCTAAAAGAATGTCTAAAAATTATTCAAGACAAAATTTGCGCAGACACAGGCAGTAAAGAAGTCGACATAACTCTGGTGTCTGCCACAGGCAGCAGCCGCGAAATCTTAGGCGTATTTTTGGAAACATCCGGTGTTTACAACGAAATCATAGCACACTCGGTTGGCACCACATATTTCGACAAAGAAGTTGAAACTATTTTTGAAATCGGCGGGCAGGACGCAAAATATGTTTTCCTAAAAAACGGCGTTCCAATCGACTATGCAATGAACGAGGCATGCAGCGCGGGAACAGGCAGCTTCCTTGAAGAATCGGCAAGCGGCGATCTTTCTATAAAGGACGCAAGAGACATAGGTCCTATCGCAATCAATGCGGACAGCCCCCTCAAATTCGGAGAACACTGCTCGGCATTTATCAACAGCGATATTCGTAAAGCTGTGCAGCAAGGAGCTACAAAAGAAAATATCACTGCCGGAATCATAGGCTCAATAGTTGCAAACTATCTAAACCGCGTTGTAGGCAACCGCACAATCGGCGGAAAGGTTTTTTTACAAGGCGGAGTGGCAAAAAATCCGGGTGTACCTTTAGCTTTTGCTATGATGTTGAACAAAGAAATCCTTGTTCCGCCAAGCCCTGAGCTAATGGGCTGCTTTGGCGTGGCACTTCTGGCAAAAAAGAATTTGCAAGATGGTCTTTTAACAGAAAAAAGCGCAAGTTTGGACGAATTTATGCAGCGCAACATCGTTTACGAAAGCATTTTTACCTGCAAGGCTTGCGAAAACCACTGCCCAATCCAAGTTTTAAATGTTTCCGGCAATAAATATATGTTCGGCGGCCGCTGCAACAAATATACAAATATGCGCAAGTCCATGAAGGATGTGCCGGTATTTGATTATGTTTCCAAAAGGCAACAGATGTTGTTTGTTGATTTTGCAGCCCCATGCACAATCAATAATTCCCGAAACTATACCGTTGGAATCCCACGCGCCTTATCTACCCACACACTCTACCCGCTTTATTCGTGGTTTTTTTACGAATTGGGCATAAAAACTTTCCTTTCAGACACCGTTGCCCACGCCGGAGTGGCACGAGCGGAGTCAACTTACTGCTTTCCGGCGGAAATTGCACATGGAGCGGTGCAGGATTGCTTGGATAAGGGTGCTGATTATGTGCTTTTGCCGCATTTCCGTGATATGCCCAGCTACGAAAAAGAAGTTCACGCCAATTTTTGCCCGATCACACAGGCTTTACCCTATTATATCGAAAAAGCTTTCCCTGATATTGACAAAAAATGCTGGCTGCCCCTAGTTGTTTCATTTAAATTCGGCGACGAAAAGGCATTTGAGCTATTCTGCATAATGACACAGATGCTAGGCATCAGTGCGGAAGAAACCCGCAGGGCTTTTGATATTGCGCTTGCTAAGCAAAATGCTTTCTTTGATGCTTACAAAAAAATGGGTGAACAAGCCTTAGAAGATGCCCGAAAAGCAGACAGACCGGTAATTGCAATACTTGGACGGCCTTACAATGCCTTTACACAGGAAGCAAATATGGGAATTCCGCGAAAATTTACATCGCGGGGCTTTTCTATCGTGCCTTTTGACATGTTACCATTCGAAGATCAAAAGATTTTTCCGAATATGTACTGGTATTATGGTCAACAAGATGTAAAATCGGCGAATTTTCTAAAAAAAGAGCCTAATATTTATGTTACATACGTTACAAACTTTAGTTGTGCGCCCGATTCCTTCATTTTACACTACTTAAAGTGGGCAATGGGGACAAAGCCGTTCATTGTTTTGGAGCTTGACTCTCACAGTGCAGATGCTGGTGTAGATACCCGCGTAGAAGCCTTTCTTGACATAATAGACGGCTACAGAAAGAAGCAGACGGACATTGAAGAAGAACGTTACGACAACGGCTGGCGTTTTGTTGCAGAAGATTTATCGGTTAAAAACGAAAAAACCGGCGAAAAACTTATGGTAAAGGGCAATAAACGTGTCAAAATGCTGCTTTCAAATATGGGAAACATATCAACACAGTATATTTCGGCATCACTTGCCAGCTTGGACATAAACACAGTGCCGCTGCCTGTTGCTACGGTAAAGACAGTGCAGGCGGCTCGCGCACACGCTTCAGGTAAGGAATGTGTGCCTAGTCACCTTGTTTTGGGCGGCGTTTTGGAATTTTTATCAGGTCCGGAATACCGGAAAGACGAGCTTTACATCGTTTTTGTGCCGATAACCACTGGTCCCTGCCGCACCGGACAATATTTTGTCTATTATGAAAACCTTTTTCGTGATTTGCGTATTGAAAACATCGTGTTTTTCATACTTTCCGCTGATAATTCCTATTCTGAGCTTGGAAAAGGCTTTTCCAAACAGATGTGGTATGGCGTTGTCATTGCAGATTACCTAAAAGATATACAAAATGCACTAAAAACCTGCGCACTAGACCCAAAATCAGCACTTATTGAATACGAAAATTCTTGGCACAATGTTATGGAAGCCGCGCGAAAACATCCAAAAGATATATGGAAACGGCTAAAGGAAACGGCGGCAGTAGTCAAAAAAATTCCGCTAAAACGCAAGCTGGAAGATTGCCCGTGTGTTCTTGTTGTAGGTGAAATATTTGTCCGCCGAGATGACTTTGCAATACGCGAGCTAACGGAGCTAATGAGCGAACGGGGCATAGTAGTAAAAGTTTCCGGCATTGCAGAGTGGATTCACTATTTGGATTTTGTCCGCGAATATGCATTAAAAAAATTGATAAAACTAGGCAAGGGCGGAAGCGGCGCACTGTTAAAACTACGCATAGAAAAATACTGGAAACATTCAATCGAAAAAAAGACAAGCTCAATTTTGAAGGCGGCAGGCTTGGTGCCTAGCACTCCCCATGACATGAAGTTGATAATGTCGGTATGCAAGAAAAACTTTGTCGACCTTGAACTGAATAGCGAAATTGCTGTATCCAGCGGCGCGGCAGCTACTGCAATGGAACATGGCTACAGCGGAGTAGTCAACATAGCCCCTTTTGCTTGCCTTATAGGGCGTGTCATTGAAGGTTTGTATACACCATGGGCGCGTGAGCGCAATTACCCTACACTCTCTGTCGAAGTTGACGGCAATCTTCTGCCGCCGAACATCATCAACAAACTGAATATATTTATGGTCAACGTGCTGCGTTTCCGCGGCAAAGGAAATATGGACGAGCTGGTGGACAAAAACGAGATGATGGATAAAAACGAGTTGTAAAAATTGATAATTATGTGTACACTGTATAGAAGCTGTTATGAGTATATGTTTATATAATGGAATTGTGCTAACGGGATTTGCCGTTATGGAAAATTGCGCCGTGCTGATAGAAGACGGTCTTATTTCCGATGTTTTCTCTGATAAGCGGCTGGCTAAAAAACAATTTTTAGACGATGTGCAGATGATCGATGTTAAAGGCGCTTACATAACACCCGGCTTTATTGATACGCATATTCACGGTTTTGGCGGCTTTGGAACGGAAGATAATAACGGAGAAGAATCTGTTCTTGAAATGTCGCGTAGGCTTGTAGAATGTGGTGTTACAGCATTTAACCCCACAGTTTACCCATGCGAAGATATGGTTTCTGTTGTCAAGCGCTTGTCGGGTGCAGTAGGCAAAGAAACCGGAGCACGTATTATGGGTCTGCATTTGGAGGGTCCGTTTTTATCACCTTCTAAACTGGGAGTGCAAAAACCGTCTACCCTTAAACAAGTTGATTTATCATACATGGAAGATCTGTTAACGGCATCAAATGGGCATATTATCAATATGACTGTGGCGCCGGAAATAAAATATATGAGGGACCTTGCATTATACTGCATCAAAAAAAAGATAATTCTGCAGGCAGGTCATACAGATGCAGCTTACGAAAATATGGTAGAAGGAATGCAGGCAGGCATTTTACATTCAACACATCTTTTTAATGCAATGAGCAAGATGGATCACCGCAATCCGAATTCAGTGGGAGCAGTTTTAATTCACCCTGAAATTTCTTGTGAAATTATTGCAGATGGGTTTCATGTTCACCCTGATCTGTTTAAACTCTTAATGCGTGACAAACCTGCGGATAAAATTGTTTTGGTTACAGATGCATTAAAACCAACCAAGCAAAAAACTGGCCCATACTTTGCAAATGGTGAAGAAGTTGTGTTCCACGATGGAGTATTCCACAGAAAAGTTGATGATATTATTGCAGGAAGCGCCCTTACAATGATACAAGGTGTACAAAATCTAGTACACTTTGGATTTAGTTTAGAAGATGCCGTTAGGGCGGCAACAGCAAACCCTGCACGTATAATGCGTTACGAAGGAATGGGAAATATAATACCTGGTTATAACGCCGATTTAACTATCTTTGATACAAATTTCAAGATAAAATCCACAATAATCGGCGGCGACATAAAATTCATGGAGGATTTATGAGGCTTATAATAAAAAAAGATTACGATGCTGTAAGCAAATGGGTTGCAAATTATATTGCAGATCGGATAAACAGTGCGCCAAAGGAAAAACCTTTTGTGCTAGGCTTGCCGACCGGTTCTAGTCCGGAAGGCACTTACAAGGAACTTACAGCCATACACAAAGCAGGCAAATTAAGTTTTAAAAATGTTATTTCGTTTAACATGGACGAATATGTAGGACTGCCGCCGGATCATCCGCAAAGTTATCATTCATTTATGAATGAACATTTCTTCCGTCACGTTGACTTACCTGAGTCAAACAGAAATATTCTTGATGGTATGGCAAAAGATCTTGTTGCAGAGTGCGCTGCTTATGAAGAAAAAATTACGGCAGCAGGAGGCATAGAATTATTTTTAGGCGGCATGGGTGCAGATGGACATATTGCGTTTAACGAGCCGGGTTCATCGTTAGCAAGCCAGACACGTCAAAAAACACTTACTATGGATACACGCATTGTTAATTCGCGTTTCTTTGGCGGTGATATAAATAAAGTGCCTGCCACTGCCCTTACAGTTGGTGTACGCACTGTAACATCCGCCCGCGAGGTTTTGATAATCGCCACAGGATATAACAAGGCACATGCCCTGCACGCTGCAATTGAAGAAGGCGTTAACCATCTTTGTACACTTTCTTGCCTGCAAATGCACCCAAAGGCTATTATTGTTTGCGACGAAGAAGCTACCGATGAATTAAAAGTTGGAACTGCACGTTATTTTAAGCAAATTGAAGATTTAACATAATTGATTTATGGGCACCTCTGATATGATGTGCCCTTATGAATAGTAGGACAATTTTTTTTCGGCTGTTGCAAAGGCGAGCGAAACGATCCAATTCATAACCAAATAGAATATACCTGCAATAAAAATCGGCGTGGTTGAAAATTCGCGTGAAGCTGCATTCTGTGCGGCGTGGAAAAGTTCAGCAACGCCGATAGTTTGTGCAAGGGCTGTATCTTTTACCAATGTAATAAATTCATTGCCGCTTGCCGGTAGAATACGTTTAATAAGCTGCGGCAGAACAATGCGGTAAAAAGTTTGAGCTTTTGTAAAGCCCAAAACCTTTGCCGCTTCGTATTGCCCTTTTGGAATTGATTCTATGCCGCCTCGATATATTTCCGCAAAGTATGCCGCATAATTTAAAACAAAAGCGATAATAACTGCAACAAATCTGTCGTAGGATAAAATCGTTCCTAGTACATCCCAAAAGAAAACCGATTTTACAGCATCGGATAAATTTTCGTATAAAAATGTATAAAGATATTTTGGCGCAAAATATATAAAGATCAACTGCAGAATTAAAGGTGTGCCGCGCATTATTAATAAATACACATTAACTACACCGCATAAAATTTTATTCTTTGACATCCTGCCGAAAGCAATAGGCAGTGCAAGCGGTAAAGCGAAAATCAGTGTAAGAAAAAAAACTTCAAGGGAAATAATCATTCCCTTGATCATAAAACCTATCATAAAAAAAAGAGACTATTATTTACCAATGACAGAAATGTCTTCGCCAAACCATTTTATAGAAATCTGTGCAACAGTTCCGTCGGCTGCCATTTCTTGCAAAGTTGCCCAAATTTTTTCTTGTAAAAACTTATCTTTTTTGCGGAAACCTATTCCGAATTCTTCTTCGCTTAATGTTTCGTCAAGTTTGCGTAAAGCTTTACCTGAACGTCCTATGCTATCATTCGCAACAACTAAGTCTGCTACAACAGCATCAACACCACCGGCATCAAGATCCATAAATGCCGTTAAAAAATCTTTAAACTCAAGAACATCTTTTAAGCCTGCTTTAAACTCCGGCGTTTGATCAATTGCTTCTACAGAAGATGATCCTTGCTGTGTGCCGACTTTTTTACCGGCAAGATCGGCAATTGTTTTAATATCAGAATTTTCTTTTACAACAATTACCTGCGCATTTTTTAAATATGGCGGTGTGTACAAAAGTGCATTCTTACGATCTTCCGTAATTGTAAAACCATTCCATATACAATCGATCTTACCTGTATTCAACTCTTGTTCCTTGGCATTCCATTCAATAGGCTGTGTTACAAGTGTTATTCCTAAACGTTTTGTAACTTCTTTTGCCAAATCAATATCGTATCCGATAAGCTCGTTAGTTGCTGCATCATGGAAACCCATAGGCGGAAAATTATCATCCAAGCCCAGCACAAATTGACCTTTATCAATCACTTTTTGTAAAGATAAATCGGCAGTAACTGCCCCATCTTTTTTTGTGCATGCACCAAAAATAAATGCACATGCTGCAAACAAAACAAAAAACTTTTTCATAATACCTCCATTTGTATTATCTATGAATATAAAAATATAAATATAATATCGTACTGTAATTATACTACTCTTATAGCAATTTGTAATAGTGTGTATAATAAACGCTAAAGGAAGAATTAAATGAAAAAAAATGTTATTTTTTACTTTACCGGAACCGGTAACAGTTTACGCTCTGCAAACCTTATTGCTGGGAGAATCGGCGATTGTGATGTCATCAATGTTGCACATGTCAAAAAAAGTGACGGCTATGACGGATATATGCTGGAGGGTAAGCCTGAAAAAGTAGGCTTTGTATTTCCTGCTTATGCACAGGGTTTGCCTAATATTATGCGGAAGTTTATTAAAACTTTGGAGATGCCCGGTATTAGGACTGCATATTTTTTTGCAGTTGTAACGTGCGGTTCTGCTTCCGGTAATGCGCTTGCACAGGTGCAAGCACTGCTAAGCTCTAAACGGCTGGATATGACGTACGGCGCATCAATAAAAATGTTTTCAAACTGTATAGCTCTGTACAAAATGCAAAGTACAGCTAATGAGCAAGCAGCAGAATCTGACATTGAAATTAAAAGAATTGCCGATGAAATTGCCAATGATGGGCGCGCTGATATACCTAAGGCTAAGGGAATGTTAAATTTTGTTTATAATCTTGCTATAAAATCTTTCCCAAAAAACGCAAAAAAATACCGTGTGCTTGATTGCTGTAAAGGATGCGGACACTGTGTAAATATATGTCCGGTTGGTAATATTGCGCTGGAAAACGGGAAACCGGTTTTTGCAGAAAACTGTGAGCAGTGTATGGCATGTATCCAATGGTGTCCGAATCATGCAATAAATTATAAATCTACAACTAAGGAATCAGTCCGCTATCACCATCCAAGCATTTCATACGAGGAAATGATAAAATAAAATAACTTGAACCATGTTGCATAAATATGCAATACTGTAAAAAAGGAGATGTTATGTTAAAGAAATCAAAATTGTTTTTTGTTTATGCATTGATTGCCGTTTTAGCCTCTTTGTTTACGCTTTCGGGCTGCTCAAAAATACGCGATTTGGATGCGATAAAGAAAAGCGGCGAAATAGTAATGTATACCAATGCAGAGTTTCCCCCTTACGAATATATTGGCGCAAGCGGCAAGCCGGAAGGTTTGGATGTAGATATAGCCGGCGAAATCGCCAAGGACATCGGCTGCACACTGCGGATCATCAACGCATCTTTTGACGGCTTCTCTTTGGCACTTCAAAATGGTCAGGCTGATATGGGTGTTTCTGCAATCAGCATAACAACAGACAGAAAAGAAACTCTCGATTTTTCGCTGCCTTATGTTGTAACAATTCAATATATTTTGGTTATGGCAGATAACAATTCAGTTTCCACTATTGATGATCTTGCCGGTAAAAAAATTGCTGTGCAGCTTGGCACAACCGGTGATTTTCTTATTAGCGAACAAATAGACGGCGGTGTCTTACAAGATACCGGCGCGCAGATTGTTCAATATAAATCATTGCAGGAAGCAGTGCTTGCATTAAAAAAAGGTGATCTTGGCGCTGTAGTAAGCGATGAAGGTCCTATCAAAAATCTTGCTGCGCAAAACAATGATACAATTTGTTTTAAAGCTGCACTCGCCTCAGGATCTATTGACGAGGAACCTTACGGCATTGCTGTGCACAAGGGTAATAAAGAATTGCTTAGCGCAATCAATAACACATTAAATAAATTGATTGCTTCCGGATTTGTGGAAAGCAAGCGATCATATCATGCGGATCAATCAATCAGCAAAGATTAAAACATAAGATAGCATGGAATATTTTTTACGGCAGTTTACACGGACATTTCTTGAACAACACCGCTATCTTTTGTTTTTGGAAGGTTTTAGAAATACGCTGGTTATGACTATCAGCGCCGCTCTTATCGGTGTGATCATCGGTATGTTTATTGCAACGGTAAAGGTTTATAAAGCACAAACAGGACGTTTTCGTATTTTAAACGGAATCTGTTCTGCTTACGTTGCGGTAATACGCGGCACACCTATGGCGGTGCAGCTTTTAATTTTTGCATATATAATAATACGTTCTAACAATTATCTTTTGATAGCATGTATTAGTTTTGGTTTGAACTCCGGCGCGTATGTCTCGGAGCTTATCCGCGCAGGTATAAATGCTGTTGATCGCGGACAAATGGAAGCCTCGCTTTCCTTAGGGCTGCCGCGCTCAACTGCCATGCGCCGGATCATTTTGCCGCAGGCGCTAAAAAATATTTTACCGGCGCTATGTAATGAATTTATCGCCATTTTAAAAGAAACTTCGATTGTCGGACTTATCGCCGTAATAGACCTTACACGGGCATCTGACATTGTCCGCAGCCGTACTGCAGAACCATACTTTCCGCTTTTAACTATTGCACTTATTTATTTTTTGATGGTTGCAGGTCTTACAAAATTGACATCCGTGCTGGAAAAAAGGTTGGCAAAAAGTGACAGACGCTAATGCATTGATCGTTGTAAAAAATCTTAATATTCATTTTGGACAGTTGCACATTTTAAAGGGTGTTAACGAAATAATCAGCAAAGGCGAAAAAGTTGTAATTGTTGGACCCTCAGGTTCCGGCAAGAGCACATTTTTACGCTGTCTGAATTTATTGGAAACCCCAACTTCCGGTGAGATTTGGTTTGACGGTATGCAAGTAAACAAACAGGGAAGCAGCACAAATTCAATACGGCGCAGAATGGGAATGGTGTTTCAGCATTTTAATTTATTCCCTCACCTTACGATTTTAGATAACATAACCCTAGCTCCTCTGGAATTAAAATTGCAAACAAAAGATGAAGCCGTTAAAAATGCACTATCGCTTTTGGATAGGACAGGCTTGGCAGATAAAGCAAACACATACCCCGCTATGCTTTCCGGCGGGCAAAAACAACGGGTTGCTATTGTCCGCGCTCTTGCAATGAATCCTGAAGTAATGCTGTTTGACGAGCCTACATCTGCACTTGATCCTGAAATGGTCGGCGAAGTTTTAGACCTAATTAAGCAGCTTGCAAAAGAAGGTATGACGATGTTGATCGTTACTCACGAAATGGGTTTTGCCCGCGAGGTCGCTACCCGCATTTTATTTATGGACGGCGGTCTTGTCCTTGAACAGAATCCGCCTGCAGAATTTTTTAGTAATCCTGAACACGACAGGCTAAAATATTTTCTTTCAAAGATTTTGTAATTGATAATCAAACGATTGGTAATCGAACGATTTATAAGCAAACTAAAAATGTTTTACAGAATTCCAAGATCGTCTGCAAGTTGACAGGCAAGATTTTTTTTGCTTGTAATGTCTTTATGTTCGGTGCTTGGCGGTGCAAAGCCTGTCTCCTCAAAAATATCATTTACGCAGGTGATTTTTTTTGCACCGTCTGCGGCAAGTCTTTCGCAGCCTATTCCAAAAACATGATCTCCTACTGAGGCAACTGCAAGTTCGCGGTTTTGTTCAAGCGCAAAATCTGCTGTAATTAGAGCTCCTGATTTTTCGCCTGCCTCTATAACCAATGTAAACGGACACAAGCCGGAAATAATGCGGTTACGTTCAGGAAATCTCCATTTTGCAGGATGCGTTTGCGGCGGATATTCACTTAAAATGGCACCGCAGCCTTCTAAAATGCGCCGTGCCAGATTTCTGTTTGAGCTTGGGTAGATTTGATCTACAGATGAGCCTAAAACCGCTACGGTGGGTGCTCCGCCTTCTATATTTCCTCGATGTGCCATAGCATCTATGCCAAGTGCTAGACCGGATACCACAGTAACGCCCGCATCCCCAAGCGCTTTTGTAATTTTATAGCAAAAATTTAGTGATTGTGCCTGTGCCTTACGGGTTCCGACAATTGCAACAGTGTTATTTTTTACTGCATCTAGATTTCCACGATAAAAAATTACAGCAGGAGGATCAAAAATCTCTTTTAAAAGCGGCGGATAATCGGTGCAAGTAATAGAAACACAGTTGATTCCAAGTTTTTCCATAAAAACAGCATCTTTTTCTGCCTGATGCCTGACATCTTCCATAGAAAAACTATCTTTTGCCATAGCAGAAAGTTTTTTTTGCCTTTGCGCCGCTTGGCTTTCCGTAAAAAGCTCCCCTTGTTTGTCATTATTTTTGGAAAGCTCTTTTGCGCAAAAGAGCTTTATTTCGGACGGCGAAAGTACACACAATGCTTCAATCTCATTATCAGTAGTAAAGTTTTTGCAAAGGACAGCACGCTGCCGCGCTTTTAAATTTGGAATCCGTGCTATAACAAGGTCTACAAGTCTAATTTCATTCATCAGTTTACTTGTTATAAAATCAACAAACTACCGGCTGTGCATAAAGCCGGCAGTATTGTATTCTTTTAACTAACCTTGCAATAGCTGTAGTACTGTTTGTGCGCGTTGGTTAGCTTGGGCAAGCATTGCTGTACCGCTCTGATTAAGTATCTGGTTCTTTGTGAACGAAACCATTTCGTTAGCCATGTCGGTATCACGGATTCTTGATTCGGCAGCCTGCATATTTTCTGCGCCAACGTCGATGCCGCGTATTGCATGTTCTAAGCGGTTTTGATACGCACCAAGATCAGCACGTTGTTTGCTGATAATTTTTAACGCTTCGTCTAACGTACCAATTGCACGGTTTGAATTGTCCGGTGTATCCAGTGTTAAAATATCACCTGTGCTGACATCGCGCAAGCCTAGAGACTGTGTTGTCATTGTGCCTATGAACACACGTTCTCTCTGATCAATGTTTGCACCGATATGCAGCCACATTGATGCTGTAACTACGTTTTCACCTTCTTCACGAGCAAAGCGCCCCGTCAACATATTCATGCCGTTAAACTGTGCGTGTGAGGCAACGCGATCAACTTCATCAATCAACGAGGAAGCTTCAACTTGAATTTGCATGCGATCTTCTTGTGTGTAGATACCGTTTGCAGATTGCACAGCTAGTTCACGTATACGCTGAATGATGTCTTGGCTTTCTTGTAAGTAACCTTCTGCAGTCTGTATAAACGAAATACCGTTTAGTGCATTCTCCGAAGCTTTGTTTAAGCCGCGAATTTGACTGCGCAACTTTTCAGATACAGCCAAGCCCGATGCGTCGTCTCCGGCGCGGTTGATGCGCAGTCCGCTAGAAAGCTTTTCGCTATTTTTGTCTAAATAGTTTTGTGTTACCTTTAAAGACCTGTCAGCAAACATTGCGCTCAGATTGTGATTAATTATCATTTTGAACCCTCCCAAGTTTTGGAATTCCGGTCGTGATCACCGAGGCTTCCAATTTTATCGCCTTACTACATTATCGGTTTTATAAAAAATCACTTGAGTATTTATTTGAGGGGACATTGAATATCAAAAACCTACTAAATCATCGGAAAGGTGAATAACAATAACTTGTTTTACTTTATTTAATTTTTCGATAGCGGTTTCTATTGCCTTTTGTTCTGCTATTAGCTTTGTAAGATCTGCATTTGGAATATTTTGATTTTCGTCTAACGCTCTCTGCTCTGAAAGTTTTAATTTTACTTCTTCTAATTTCTTTTCTTGTTCTTCTATGGCTGCCGTATCAATAGGCATTTCAATTTTTATCGCACATTCGGGGTTAGGATAAGAAGGTCTTGGATTTGCCGAAAGCTCTTTTAAAGCAGCTTCCATTTGCTTCTTATCTGCATAAGTGTATGCCATTCCCATTTGATGTACAAATGCCAAGCCGTCGCCTGTTGCGTTTTGGTAGCTGCCCGGAAAGCCAAAAAAACTGCGTCCTAAATATTCACCTTCTAAAAAGTTTGTTTTAAAATATTTTGATGTACGATGTTTTCCAATAATTGCAACAGGAATAGTTTTATCTTCATCTTGTAATGGTTCAATTAGCCTGTCTAATTCATAAGCTAAATGTTTGTCGTCTTCAAAACGTCTATGATCTGCATAGTATAGTGCGCTTGCCACTTGTGCCTGGTAAACAACACAAGTCATAGCAACAACAGTTAAAAGAGTTGCAAAAACTTTTTTAAAATAAATTGCAGGAAATAAAAACATTATGGCTGTTGAAAATGGAACAGTCCACATAGAGCGCCATGGCGGAAAAGACGCACCTATAATTGGTGTTATAACAGCAAAAACAGGAACAAAGATGCCTGCAAGAATAAAAAAGAATCTTTGATGCTTGTGTATTTTTGTAATAGCCAGATAAATAATAAGCGGCACAAACATTGCAGCAAAAGGTAAAAAATAATGCACTGTAGTTAGTGCGTTTTTTCCAAGTGTAAAGTTAAAAAAATAATTTACGATATTTTTAAAACTGCTTTTTATACCAAGTGTATGCCAAGTAAGAAACTTGCTTTTATAGTCCATATATGGAAGTCCAAAATATTTTATAGGTATCTGAGCAATGGCTAACGAAGCTAAGTAAGAGGCACCAAGCATAATAATAATTTTTGGAACTAATAAATTATATGTCATAGGTTTTTCATTTGTGTTTAACTGAATTACCATAAAAACTGCAAATGTATAAATTAAAAATACAAATATAGTTTCTTCATAAATACCTATCATAACAGTCATAGAAAAAAAACAGGCAGCTAGCACCCACGGCTTATAATTTAAAAAAGCATAAAAAATATAAAATACTGTATATATAGTGAGTAGAACAGAAAATGCAAAAGTAATAATTCCCAAATGAAAAGCAAATATTTCGCTCCACACAGAGGATGTCATTATCAAAAGAGAAAAAGGAATAAACCGTAAATCCTGCTTGTCTTGCGGAGTGTTCAAGAACAAACTCATAATATACGAAGCAGAAATTGACGTAATCCAAAATATAGCACAGCCTACAATAAAGTTACCGTAAGGATTAGCATACTTTAAAATATCCATAAAGTGCTGCATAACAGGCGATACCCAGCGTCCGGAGGAAAATCCAAAAGCATAACCATAAGACATTCCGTACCTGTCGATCATAAAATGGTTTGTGTCTATGCCGGTTGAAACATCAAACATTTTTAAACCATAACAATAAAGTAATGTAAAAGAAACGGCAGTTACCAACAAAGGATTTGTTTTTAAAAAAGTACAAAAGCCTTTTACGCTAGGAGTTCTTAAAGGTAATGATACTGTGTTTTCTTTTTTAAACCATAGCTTAAATTGCTGTAATAGCTCATTTTTCATGTTAATCACCATTTTCTCCATTTTCCGCCGATTACCGGAACATAGCGGTTCAAGAGGACAGCCAGAGCCAAAAGCAGGGTAATTTGTGCAAATGTAATAGGAATTGTAATTATTAAATGCCAATATTGGTTGTATTTAGGAATATAAGTTTCCATAATTCTACGCAGGGGTTCGCTCAATACAAAAATCAAAAGAGTGTTGGAGCTTGCAGCTTTTATAATTGCATGTACACTGCCGTTTTGATATGTGGGTAAGCAAATTGATATTAGCATAATAAATGCAATCCCCACAAAAGCGTTAATGTAGTATAACCACAAATGTCTGCCCCAAATTGTAATGCTTGAATCTACTCCGCCGTTTATTACTGCAAGATATAGCACTAAAAAAAACATAATAAAAATCAGCATAGCACTTATTTTTTTATTATTTAAAGAAAGCATTTTATATAAAACCATAATATGTTTTTTTAAGAAAAATCCAATATTAAAAAAAATCATGCAAAGCATAGCTTGGTTTATACAAAAAGGCAGATTGATATTTTTTTTTCGTAAAATTAAAACAAACACTATTGGAGCAAGGCTTGCAGCAGCATAATAAAGTTTTGATACTATAAAAAGTTTTTCAAAAAAATTATGAAAGACCTTTATCCAAAATAGAGCTATCAAAAACCAAAGTTGAGGGTTTACCATGTCGTGTTTTGAAATAACAGAAGGATTTGCAAGCACACCGCCTAAGATGATACTTTTTATATTCCAGATGTAGTTCTTTTCAAAAATTGATACTGCAACAAAGAATATAGCCAGCGATAAAATATACAATAAAATATACGGCACAATCAGAGTGCAAGTAATGTGTAAAAGATTTTTGAAAAAACGGCGCTCTTTTTGCAAAAAACCCGCAATAAAAAAAAACAGCGGAATGACAAATGTATAAATTACATAAGTTATATTTAATCCATAAAAATTATAAAGTTGTTTATTTTGCGAAAACACTACAAGGAAAATACCCATGGTCTTTGCATAATCGATCCATGGTATCCTGTTTTCGATAGTTCTTGTCGGCATTTTAGTGTTCTTTTAATCCGCTTTTTACTATTGCGGCATAGTAATAAATTAAGATAATGAAGTTTCGGTGAATAACTTTAATATCTACAGTATATCAAAGTATATTTATATATCTAAGTATATTACTGCATATTATTTATTGAAAAATTACCGATTCCTGATTATATTTATATCAATGAAAAACACTAAAGAACCTAAAGAACATTACATACCTGAATTGGGTATTAAATATCCGGAAGATCCATCTGAGCACATGGATTTAAAACCGCCTAAGGTTGACTTTGTACTGGACGAAGACTATCCGTTTTTAAACAGATCTTTTGGATTTAAACTTATAAGATTTTTTATTGATACGGCTATAATCTGTCTGGTTTTTCCATTGTGCAGTATCCGTTATGATCTGCGTATCGAGGGCAGAGAAAATCTAAAAAAATACAAGAAAGAATTAAAAGACGGCGCACTTGTTGTCTGTAATCATGTTCAGCGTTGGGATTTCTTGTTTATACGCAAAGCTATTAGGTACAGGACGCTCAATTTTCCTGCGTGGCCGCACAATCTTCGAGGCAGCGACCGCCATGTAATCCGTCTTGTAGGCGGCATTCCTGTTCCTGACAAACTTAGTTTGATGAAAAAATTTAATGCCGTCTTTGATAAGCTGCATGAAGAAAAACGCTGGCTATCAGTTTTTCCGGAAAGTGCTTCGTGGCATTACTATCCGTATATTCGGCCGTTTAAAAAAGGCATGTTCACAATGGCGCAGAAATATAATATTCCGGTTTTGCCGCTTGCTATTTCGTGGCGTCCGCCTTACGGAATTTTTAAGCTATATAAAAAAGGTATGCCGCTTGCTACGATCCGTATAGGGGAGCCTATCTACTTAAACTCAGATCTTAACCGCAAAGATGCCGTACAGGATCTGCGCAAAAGAACACATCAAAAAATTGTAGAACTTGCCGGAATCAAAAATAACCCGTTCCCTGCTGAAGGCGATTAACAAAGGCGACTAAAGGAAACCCGCGAATCGTTTTTAAAGACAGCCGCAGGTGCTCAGTATATTTCTGTATTCTTCCATACTGCTTGCATGAACTAAAAGTTTGCGCAGTACCGCGCCGCCTGGTATCCCTTTTGTGTATGCGCAAAATATTTTCCGCATTTCTAGGCAGGCGCTTTTTTCACCAAGTAAACTGGTTAGCAAATCAAGATGCCGGAAAGCGGTTTTTAGTTTTTCTGATGTATCAGGCATAGGTTTTTCAGGATACTTTGTACGGCTGAATATCCAAGGGTTACCCATAGCGCCCCGTGCAAACATAACTGCAGCGCAACCGGTATCGCGTAAAATTGTCATAGCACTTTGGGCATCCCGCAAATCGCCTGAGGCGGTGACTGGCACTTTAGAGCCGATTCTTGTAACAAGGTCGGCAATGTGCATAGTATTGCTTTCCCCCTCATAACCCTGTGTCCGTGTTCTTGCATGCAGAGTAACCATATCCGCACCGGCTTCTACCGCCGCCTGCGCACATTCTGCATAATTTAAGCTGCCTGCATCCCAGCCGGACCGCATTTTTACACTTATCGGGATATTTTCCAAGTATTCTGTAGATGCCTTTTTTAATGCCGATATAATTTTTGCCAAAAGCGGCACATTCCGCATTAAGGCACTGCCTGCCCCTTGCTTAATCACCTTTGCAACAGGACAACCGGCATTCAGGTCTATCATATCGGGGTGCAGCGGTTCAAGAAGACACGCCGCCTTGTATACCGTATCAGGATTCGCACCAAAAAGCTGAATTGCATAATGTTTTTCGTTAGCTGCACGGTGCAAAATTGATATTTTTTTTACATCTACGGTATTTCTAACCAATGATTCGCTTGACACAAGCTCTGTAAACGTAAAGTCCGCGCCATTTTCAATGCAGATAGAACGGAACGCCGAGCTAGACCACCCTGCAACCGGTGCCAAAAACAAATTGCCCGCAAGTTTTAGGCTGCCTACTGTTACGGGACGTAGTAATGGGAAACTACTTTGCAAGATGAGCTCAGACCGGCAGTCCAAAAAATCTGTTTGAATTTTCCCAAAGTTTTTGGGCAGTTTCTTCTATGCTAAGGTTTAACATTGATGCCAGACATTCTGCAGTGTATGGCAGATATTTTGGCATATTACGCTTGCCGCGCATTTCGGCAGGCACCATAAAGGGACTTTCAGATTCAATCATTATCCTGTCTGTGGGCAAAACACCGATAGTTTCGTGCAAATTACGGGCATTGCGGTATGTAAGGTTGCCGGCAAAGGAAAAATACAGGTTTAAATCCCGCGCTTTCTTTGCATATTCGGCATTTTCAGAGTAACAATGCAGCACACCGCCCTTTTCCGGCAATCTGTCGCGTAAAATATCAAGAACATCGCCGCCCGCCTCGCGGTTGTGGACGATAACAGGCAGATTTAAGTGCGATGCCATATCCAATTGCGTAATAAACAGCTCAATTTGTGAATTTCTGTCTCCGAATTTGTGATAGTAATCTAATCCTATTTCGCCGATAGCTATAACACGAGGCATACTTACCGAAGCTTCTATTACCTGTGCCCAGCCTTTCTTTAAATTTTGAACCTCAGACGGAGAAACACCCACCGCATGATAAACAGTTGCCGCCGACTTTAGATTTTCGTACACTTGAACAAAGTCAGTCAGACTGTTACAAATGGAAACAATACGGGTTACACCAGCCTGTCTTGCTTCTTGAGTTATCAAAAGCTGTTCAACAGGATCATCATGAACGAGACCTATATGTGCATGTGTATCAAATAATTCCATAATTACCTACACCTCTAATATACTATATTTTCAGTGAAAAGTAAAATTATCATTTTAAGGAACTAATGTCAATGGGCAATTCACGGCATATCAATTACTTTTTCAATTGAAGGTGATACAAGCGCAGTTGCGGCGCGCCCCTGCCACTGTCCTGCGCCGGAATATGATGCCAAAAAATTCCATATACTGCGGGCACTGACCGATTTACCAGTTGCATATAACGAGGCGGCAAGATAGTACATTGTCTTATAATAATCAACGTCATTCATATATTCTTTTAAATTATTGCGCCGCGCAATTTCTGTCATTAAACCGGTAAGCGTCGAATATCTAAAATCAAAACGTTTTGATATTGCCTCTTCGATAATTGTGCTGTTTTGAATCAGAGCGGCAAACATCAAATGTTCCTGTGCCTTGTTATGTCTGCCGGATGCATAGTAATACTGACCTAGCATGCGGTGCGCTTTTTCTGTAACAGTATTTTTATAACGGTACATCATTATAAAATTGTCTATGCCCTCAGTTTCTAAAGTGCGGATCATTGCATTTCGTACAAAAGATGTGTTTATTGTCTCTGCATCCTGATTCCACATTTCGTCATGGGCTAGGATTGCTACAGGAAATACGGGGGACTGCGGATTAGGGACAAGCTCTCTTTCCATAGCATTATAATTTTGATTTAGGAATTCAATTTCTGCGATCTTGTACTGTATCTCAATTGTAAAACCTTTATCCGCAAGGGCAGCGGAATTTTTTAAAGCCTGCCGATATTGACGCAGAGCTATGGGGATATTGCCCTCTATGCGGTATGTTTCACCAATCCAATATTCGGCTTCAGGATAATCTTTTAATTTATCAAACTGAGCAAGAACAGTTAGTGCAGAATTATTCATTTCGTTTTTAGCTTTTCGGTAATAAACCTCTGCCAACGCAGAGGCGGCATCAAACTGACTGCGTTCATGAATATAAGTTTCGATTAACTCTAAATCATTGTGCAAACGGCGCACTTCTCCAATCGACAAAAGAGAGATCCAATCCTCTTCCATCTTTGTATACATAGCACGTCTGTCGTTGCGGGCATCTTCAAAAGCCAATAGGGCATCCCCATAAGAGCCATCTCTAAAAAACTTTTTACCCTTTTCCAGTGTCCACCAATAAGGCTGTTTTTCTTTAAAATAAGGCAAAGTCGATTGATTCTGCGCAAAGAGAACACCTGCATACGCTATCAAAAGAAAAACTAAAACAAAATTTTTTTTCATAAGCTCATTTATTATCGGTTTAAAATGCCCTGCAAATTATATACGATCATTTTTTTGTTTGCTTTTTGTACGAGCAATAATGACGTTCCCACAGTTCACTTATGCTTAGCTTGCGTTTAAAAAAACGTAAGCCGGGATCACCTAGGTCCTCGCCCATATTCATATAATCACAATCGCTTACATTATTTTTATAGATCATATAAATTAAATAAATAAAAAAGTCATTATCCAAACCCTTACCAAAATACAGATAAGAAACATCTTTATTTATTTTTTCTGTGACTATATATCCTATAGGCACATCGCCTTCGTATCCAATTAGCCCGTCGTGAATATTTTCGTCAAACAAACGAACCATCGTGTTTATGGCATTTTTTTCGCAACCGTAAAACGATCCGCATTCATTGCAGACGTCACCGGCCCTTTCCTCGCACCACTTTTTTTGAATCTCTGCACAAATTTTTACATTTTGATTTGTCATCTTTTCCAAGCGGATATCATCTCTATCACAATAAAGATTTATTCGTTTTCGTTTGTAATAATTTTTAGATCCATCAAGACATATCAAATTTTCGATTTTATATGAATGATCACTGTCGCCCTGGTCAAACCAAGTTTCTATATTGTATCCTTGAATATTTTTAAAAAAATTAAGATAACGATTTTCGATTACACCTATTAGTAATTGCGGCAAACCGTTAGAAATTGCAGTTTGATACAGTGTATCTATAATTTGTTTTGTTACAGGTATCTCTTTAGATGAACTATATACCGTAAAGTGTGAATCCCTGCCTTTTATAAAATATACTGCACACAAATAACCGTCTATTATTTTATATAGTCCTTTAGTTTCCGGCGACCATGCAGTTACAATTACCGCACTTTTTTCCGACAAAAGATTTACTTCGTCATAGTTTTTAAAAACTGTGTAGCTTTCTACCCCTACAGGAAGCCACCCTTGATCTTGAAATTTTTTGTACACTACCTGCTGTTGTTGTTCATCCATCAATTTCCCCTTTTTCCGAATTTTTTTTTTTTTTTTTTGTTTTATTTTTTACTGAATGTAAATATACCTGCAAGTTTAGGATTTTTAATATGCTCTATTGTTTCGGCTAAGCAATTTCCTGCGCAAATGTCATCAGGATCAATAGACAAAACTTTTTTAAACCGTACATAAGCTGCCTTATAATCTTTTGTATGAAACTTCCGTATGCCGGATTCAAAAATCTTTTTTGTAAGCAGTCTTTTTTTTCTAGCTTCAGCAGTTAACGTATCAAGGATGTCAACCGCACCTGTAATTTCGTTTACACCTGCAGGCTGGATCATACCTATAAAACGGAATTCAAAATCAATGTCAGCTTCCGGAATTTGGTTAATGGTATCGCGGCTTGCCAGCATACCGCTGCCTGTTTGCTTTGTAAGACTTTCCAGACGCGATGCAAAATTTACATTTTTAGAAATAACCGTACTGGAAAGACGTTCTTCTTCTCCTATAATACCCATCATAACAGAACCGGTATGCACCCCTATACCTATACTTATACCATCGCCGCCTGTTTTAACCTGTGTTCTTTTATCAAGCACAACGGTGCGATAAATTTCTATGCCGGCAAGGATGGCTTCGTGCGGATCAGGAAACAGCGCCATAGCAGCATCGCCTATATATTTATCAACAAAGCCATGATGTTTTCGTATGATAGGACCTGTAATACCTAGTATTTTATTTACAAATAAAAAATTTTCTTTTGCCGACATAAGCTCGGAATTAATAGAAAATGCACGTATGTCAAAAAATAGTATGGTGATATTACGCTGAATATATGTACCCAGTGTTAATTGTGTAAGATCATTTACTTTTAAATATTCCATAAATTGTACAGGGACAAAACGAATAGTTGATTCATTTAATTTTTTTATTTTTGTAATTTGATCTTCAAGTTTAGATGCAACTGTATTAAGAGATTCGCTAACAGTGCCAAGCTCATCCCTTGATCTGTAGGTAGTACGTGCAGAATAATTGCCGTTTGCAATTTGTTTAAAAACATAAGATACAGTACGCAGGTTATTTACAATGATGCCTATAAGAGCAACCATTAATAATAAAATTATAACGCATATAAGCGCTGCAATACCTGCAATGCGCTCTCCTTGTTCATTGTTTGCTATGTTGTAACTTATCATATCAGTGCCAAGCTCAAACATACCTACAATTTCATTTTTGCTGTTAAAAATTGGAACATCAGCACCGCCCCATAAACCGCTGCCTACATTAACTAAAAAGATAAAAGAATTCCCTGTTACTAGGTTTTCATAATCTTCACCTTCAATTAACGTAGAAGGGCGGAACGGATTTACCTCATCTGCAGAGTTTGATAAGTAAAGCTCAAAGTGTTTTCCTGTGAACATAGCTGCATAAAATCTTTGATTCCATGCATCCGCATTGTTGTCTACAATTTCGTTGAGTGTTTTTTGAAGATTCCTGTAAGCATCTGAATCTACATCTTTAGTGCTTTTTATCGTTCCCAATGCATCCCCGTCAATTAAGCGCGCAGATGCCAAACCTGCAAAACGCAACTCATTAAGCACTTCGTCATTAAGACGTTCAAGCATGGATTTAAATGTAACCGTGTACACAATAAAAAAGGAAGCGGCTATAAGCGGAACAGTGATCATTACCTGTTTAATAAATAAAGAAATCCGTCCGCCAAGCAAACGGGAAAACAATAAAAATATCGACAAAATTGCAAATAATATTCCTAGCACAAATGCAATCTGACTTGCGGCAATTAAAATACGTTCGCGCGCTGAAAGCAAAATGCCGTCATGGTAAGTCCTAAATACTTCGCCGTCAAAAAACCAAACAAGCCCGCCGAATGCACCTGCAACCTGATTTTTGTGTACGCCAAAACCGGCAAATTCCGCCAACTCTCCTTGCGCTTTTAGTTCATCAAAAAAAGATTCTGAAAGTAAACTTTTCACTGTACCATCAGGCGATACACGCTTTATAAGACCGGAGGCCATATCATAAAAAAGTATAGCACCTGTAGGAATCATTTGCTTTGTTTCATAAGTTAAACCCCATGGAATTACACCGCCTGAATCTAATGTATATTCAAATGATGCACGCAGCACAGGCTGTCTACCGTATTTAACTTCATAAATATCGCCATTGCGCATTGTATAAATAAAATTGTGCAGATCATTTACTGCCAGTTGAGCAATCGTGTAATAGTTTTTTCCTGTTGAAAATGTTGATGAGGTCAATTCGTTTTTTAGGCTGTCATAAACATATAAATCTGCTCCGCTGTGCCGTACTCTGGAAAAAGTTAAATTGCCATTATTAAAGTTTAGAGAGTTAAACAGTGCAACAGTATGCGAATTTTCTTTAAGGTCGCCTGTGGAATTTTCAATAAAAATATGTTTTATAAACTTACCGGTGCGATCATATTTGCTAATCATATCGCGCTTTGTTAATAGCGCATCGTATTCAGTTTCCATTGCATATAGATATAAGTTACCTGCTTCGTCGGCAGCACAGTCAAAAAACTTTGTGTATTCTTCTAATACATTTATTTCTATTGTATAGTTGATATTACCGTTAGGCGACATACATATCAGGCGTAATGATCCCGAATCAATTATATAAATATTTCCATCGTTACAGAACTTTGCTAAAGTAGGTTTATCAATTACCGTTTTCTGTTCCAGCACAGGTTTTGTAAGCGAATCTTTATGTAATGCAGCAAAAAAAATACATCCTGCACTAAAAAATACGCAGAGCAACAATGAGATTAAAACTTTAACATTATTTTTTGCACTATATGCCAAATTATTTAACTAGCCTCTTTAAATTTTTGATTTTTATAAATTACAACTAAAATTACAGCAACTAATGCTATGCCGACTATATAACCGGCAAGAATATTCTGCACAAATCCTGTAATAATAAACGAAGCTGTTGCCCCTGCGAACATAAGCATTGCATAGGGCAATTGAGTTTTTACATGATTCATTTGATTGCAAGATGCACTTATAGATGCCAGTGTAGTAGTATCAGTTATAGGAGATGCGTTATCACCAAAAACTGCGCCTGCAAGAGTAGAACCTAAAAATATTGGAAATAATGCCGGATCAAGATCACGTGTTATGATAACTATAAAAGGTATTGTCATCATAAATGCCCCCCACGATCCAAGCCCAAAAGCAATAACTGCCGTCATTATAAATATTATTACAGGAAGAAATGTTGCGTTCAATTTTGCATCTGCCGTGCGCATTAAAGTATCAACAACATCACCGGCACCAAGTGTGTCTACCGTAATAGAGCTTAAAGACCATGCCAGAACCAAGATCAAGCAAGGAAGAAACATCGACTTCATACCTTCTATAGCTTGACTAAAAAAATCTATTACATTCATAAGTCTTCTGGGTATGTACATAAAAAAACATAAAAAAAGCGAACAAAGAACTGCAAAATTTATTGCAAGTGCAGTATCTATCCCTATGCAAATAAAAAAAATTGTAAATGCTATTACCGAAACATTAGGTAACAGTAAATCCATAACGGTGCCGTTACGTGAAATTTGTATCTCTTTAATTTCGTTGTCTTGCCCATAAATGATTTTTTTGCGTGCGCTGCGCAGTGCTGTAAGCCTTTCGCTGCGGTACATTTTAGAAAAATCTTTTTGGGTAAAGGCTATATAAAAAGCAAAAAGTATTACAAAAATCGCATAAAAATTATAAGGGATGGATTTTAGGAATAGCCCAAATCCGTCTTTTAAACCTGAATCTTCTACAACCTGAGTTATAGTAGGTGTCCAACTGGAAAGCGGAGCAAGTACACAGACCGGTCCTGCTGTGGTATCAATAAAATATGCCAGTTTTTCGCGTGCCATTTTATGCTTTTCTGTTATTGGTCCCATAACAGAGCCTGTTAAAAGGCAGCTAAAGTAATCATCAATAAATAAAAGAACCCCCAATACAAGTGTTGCAACAGATACGCCTTGTACCGTTTTTATTCTGCGTTCTACCCAGCGTCCGTAAGCAGTGTGCCCGCCGGACATTGTTATCACAGAAACAAGAGATCCAAGCATTAAAAGCGAAATAATTAGGATGATATTGTCAACAGCACTGTTGGATAATGTGCTAAAAAACACATTCAAAAAATCAAGCGGCCCTGTGCCGTAAAAAACAGCATGAATAAATGCACCCACCCCAAGTCCTAAAACAAGAGATGCTATTACATCTTGCAATATAAAGACCGAAATAATGGCTACGATAGCCGGTAAAAACGCAAACACTCCTGTATTGACTGCTACGATGACATTCTCTGCTAGTTCCATTTGAACATTATATCAAAAATAATAAATAAATAATAGTGACCTTTTCCGGTTTGTCCGCAGGACTGGGGGTGCAACAAAAAATGATGGCAGATGCGGGAGTGTTTTGGGTATAGGTCTAACATTGGTGCCAGTCACCGATTTACATTAACATTGGTGCCAGTCACCTACCATTGGTGCCAGTCACCGATCATCCCGCAGGCAGATGATAAGGTGCCATATCCTCAATACTTCCCCATTCGCTCACTTCAACTATTGGCATTTTTCTATTGTGATGAAACCATGCTCCGCCAAAAACCCATGATAATGGCGACTCTGCCAGTTTTGCCTTTACTGCATTGTTATCAATGTAGAGAAATGTCTGCCAAAAGTCTTTTGCGTTCTTGATTATGCGCGAAAAAAGCGCTCGCCCCAAAAATGCCCTTTTGTATTGTGCAAATTGTTCCAGTATTTTGCAAAATTGCACTTTATCCATTGCATAATTTCCGAAAGCGACTCGCCCTCGCCGGGTTTTATCAAAAAATGGAAATGATTATCCAGAATTTGAAAGTTGATTAGCTCAAAATTGAACTTTATGTGTGCTTTTTCAATAAAATCCATAAACTCATTTTTAATTTTTGCTTTACTAAGTCCCATTTTGTCATGGTCAACTTTTGAACTGTGTTCCTCTGTGAACTCTGTGTTAAAATTCTTTAAATGTGCCATTAAAAATTGTTGCACACTTATTTTAGCAGCCGCCCCCAATCTAGCAAACCCCTCAATTTTGTGCTAGACTATCCGCAGGGGTATGTTGTGCCGTCACGAAACGTCAAAGACAATAGTTTCAAACTCATCTTTAAATCAAACGAACTTTTCGTGGAGTTTTTGCGTGATTTTGTGCCGGTGGATATTCTAAAAAATGTTAGCGTGGACGACATCGAAGATGTTACGACTAATTACCCATCACTGGAACACAACGAAAAATCATCAGACACTGTAAAAAAAATCCTTCTCCATTCGCATAATGCGAATGAACGTGAATCGAAACATTCGAATATTGCGAATGATGTGCTGCCGGTTTTTGTAGTTGCTCTTTTAGAACATCAATCAAGCATAAACTTCCGAATGCCATACAAGCTCTTGTTTTATATGGTCTCGATATGGGAACAACACGAAAAAGAAGCGCAGAAAAATGGACTTGATCCTACAAAAAAAGACTTTAAATACCCGCCGATTTTGCCGCTTGTGTTTTATGACGGAACGGAAAAATGGACTGCGCCGACAAACTTTTTAGAAAAGGTTGAATTAAGCGATACATTCTCGCAATACACTCCAAAGTTTGAATATGAGCTAATCGATTTAAACAAATACGACAAACCTGACTTGCTAAAATTTGGAGATATGCTTTCGTTAGTTTTGTTAGTTGACAAAATCCGAAACCCCGAAGATATAAAATTATTCAACTCTATCTCAAATGAGTACATTAAAAACACAACTTTTAATGTCCCTGAAAATTTAAAAAAATTACTTGCAGACGTTATTCGTGCCTTGCTCTTGAAAATAAACGTGCCGCAGGAAGAAATAGAAAATTTTACAGAAAAAATTAACCAACGGAGGAGTAATATCATGTTTGATTTTGAAGGTTTATCAGGTTACGACGTACAGGAAACTCGCAGGCTAGTGCGCGAGGAAACGCAACAAAAAGAACGTCAAAAAGCCGCACAAAAAGAAAAAGCCATTGCCGATTATTTACGCACACAGGGTATATCTGATGAGTTAATAAAAAATGCAATGAGCGTTCAGCCAAAATAATTTTAACACAAAAGAATTTTAACACGGAGGAAGTCAAAGAGGAACACAGAGGAAAAACACAGGAGAAGAAAAGATCATCAAATCTTGTCTTCTCTGTGTTCCTCCTGTACCTCCGTGTTAAATTTGCCTTATTTGCCTTCAGACACCTTATTCGCTAAACGGGAAGCGGACGATGACGATGCCGGTTTCACCTGCAGTGGCAGGGTAAGACCCCCAAGTGCCTATGCCCCCTCGACCGCCTTGCCCTATAGTACCGTTTCCGTTCGCTCCAGGGCTACCGGTACTGCCGCCTACAACTTTAATGCCGCCGCCTCCGCCGCCTGCATAGTAGGTATTTGTACCGGTGATGTCGCATGCCCAACCCTGTCCACCGGCACCGCCATTAGAGGTTGTGCCTGCTCCACCCGCAGCTCCAGCCCCTCCGCCGCCGCCGGCTGAACCGTCATTTGCTGAGGTGCTACCGCCGCCTTTATTTCCTTGCCGTGTGTCAGAAGGTGAACTTTCTCCTGTCGCAGTGTCATTTGCAGTACCTGTCCAATATAATGTCTCAACAGGTGAATTGTTCCAAGTGCTGCCGCCGCTTGATCCGCCTGTTAGTCCGGGTGATGACGCTCCATCTCCTAGCCGTCCGCCGCCGCCGCCGCCTAATGCCTTTAGTGTGTCAGTGCTTGTAAATATTGAATCACTACCATTAGTTCCGTTTGTGGGTTGTGAGGCTGAGGAGGTGCCGCTATTGCCGTTTGCTCCGCCTGCGCCGACTGTTATTGCATTTGTTTTCTCTGTTATCGAATAATTTTCTTTATGCACAACTCCGCCGCCGCCGCCGCCGCCGCCGCCGCGATGATTGTTATTCAAATATATGCCGCCGCCACCGCCTCCGCCGCCTGCAACAAGAAGTATACGTGCGTCTATGTTAGGATTCGCCTCATTAAAGACAAGCTGATCAGGGCCAGCTGTTGTAAACGTATGCACCTCATCCCAAGTTGCAGTTTCATCATCTGTTCCATTTTTTATAAAAGTTACTGCACCGCCGCTTGCCATTTGTGTCTCAACTTCAGACCTTTTTGCAAATGTAACAGTGTAAACTTTTGTTGCAGAATCTAATCCTGAGTTGACAGTAATCGTAACAGTTTTATTATCAGAGCCGCCCCAAGAGTTAATCGTTTTATCAGCAGGGTCAAAAATTACGGTTGTGCCGTCCGGTCCTTCGCTTACCGCTTGGACAACGACTGATTCAACAAAAGACGGCAACGAACAAGTGTAAGTAGTATCAGTAATTTGAGTAAGATTTGCGCTTAGGCTGCCGTATTTTGCGCCGATACTCGTTAGACCCAGCGCGCCCGTTGCCCATCTTGGACTCAGATCTATATTGTCTATTACAACAGTCTCCTCGGTAAACTCGATATTGCCGGAGGTATACCACTTGCCGTCATTCATGTAAGCGCTCCCTCTATCGGGCATTGCCGCCGGTAATGTAACAGTGTTAGCAGGGTAGGTAACATCAGCATGTTGATATTCATTATCAGTGGTATCGCCTAACATAAAACGCACACGGTATGTTTTCCCCGTCCAGTTTGCATGCAGGACAACATCACCATCCTCTTTTAAAAACTGAGTGCCGTCCGCATCTTCTTCGCTTGAATTCTTGGTAAACTCTGAGCCGTCAGGCAAAAACCAAGTCCCTGAATCTTGCGGATTATAGTGAGGTCTTGTGCCAGTCGCAGGAATTGTTGATGAGTCGGGAATGCGCCAGTCGTGAAATCCTAGTGCAAACAGATTTTTGACAACATTACCCGGATAAGCCTCGAATGTTATCATTACGGCATCTTCAAGACGCTCCTGCCACAAGGCGTAAATCTGCATTCCGTCTATGACAACCGTATGACCCAGAAAAAATTGATTCTGTGTGGGTATGCTGCGCTCGTATTCAACATCGGCAGTGCCAGCCGCCGCATCTTCTTTGTTTGTGATCAATATGTCCGGCTGCGTAATCGTATACCAGCCTGCAAACGCATAACCGGCACGCAGCGGGGACTCCTCCAAGACTACGGTAGTTTGAGGCGGTGCAATACGGGTTTCCGAAAACTCCTCTAGCTCGCCCTCGTCATTCAGTGTCCAGAAAGTTACCGTTTTAACTTCATTTGCCCACGCGGCATAGACTGTCATATTTTTTGATACAATCGTAGCTGATGTAAACTGAGGTGAATCTATGTCATCTTCTATGTGCCAGCCGGCAAAAGTTACTCCCTCTTTTTCAGGCTGAGGCAGGACGCTTATGCGGCTTTTTGAATTAGTTGTTTTACTTACAGCGTCTTCACTGCCGTCAAAGTTACCGCCTTGCGGCTCGAATGTTACAGTCCAGATAACAGCTGCGCCGCCTGAATTTGTATCCTCTGAGCTGCTTGCACCGTCCAGCTCCATTTTACAACTGCCCGCCGCAACCAAAAGTGCCAGCAACAGAATAGAGGTTCTTACTTTAGGGGCAACTATACCCCTACCCCTGAATTTTTCTTTTAACGTATTAAAAATCATACATACTCCCGTAACAATAAAATACTTTTTTATTATGGTTAATATACTAAGATATTCGCCCATCGTCAATGGCGCGCCCTGAAATATGATGTGTAGAAATTGACACCAGGACGTGATATGGTATAATTAGATATGCGTAAAACGAACATAATTATTTGCGGTTACGGAAAGATGGGTACTCTAATAGAAGAACGTGCTTTGGAGAAAACAGTGCATATTGCGGCAATTATAGATCCGGCATCGTCAAGTAGTAAATCATTATTCGGCACTACGGTTTACAAGTCCATAAGGGATATGCCGCCTGATATTGGTATGCAAGACACCGAAGATTCAGATTCCGGTGCTAATTGTGTCGCAATTGATTTTACAAATCCTCCTAGCGTGCTTAATAATGTTAACGAATTCGCAAAAAGGAAGATTCCGCTTGTTTTGGGTACCACCGGCTGGCTTGACAAGCTTCCTGAAGTAGAAAAAATCATAAAAGACAACGGCAGCTCCCTTTTGTGGTCAACAAATTTTTCGTTAGGCGTAAATCTTTTTTATAGAGTTGCGGCATACACAAGCGCATTGATCAATAATTATGATGATTATGATGTTGCCGGTTGGGAAATTCATCACAACCAAAAAGCAGACAGCCCTTCAGGCACTGCAAAAACAATTGCACAAATTGTACTAAAAAACTTTACATGCAAAACAAAAGTTGTTGATGAAAAACTAGATAGGAAACCCGACGACTGCGAATTACATTTTGCAAGCATGCGTTGCGGCTCTGTTCCGGGGACACACGCACTTTTGTTCGACAGCATTGCGGACAGCATAGAAATTAAACACACTGCCCGCAACCGCGAAGGACTAGTTTCAGGCGCATTAACTGCGGCACTTTGGCTTTCCAAAAAGACATCATCGCCCGGCGTAAGCGGTATATGGACAATGGACGATGTGCTAGAGTAATCTGCGCCTATTCAAGTATTAGGCTGCTTTGATCTGCGCCCTGTTGATTGCTAAAAAACAGATTGATGTATGTTTGAGAAAAGTTGTTTTCCAGTTTTTTGCTATTCATAATTGCATTATCCAAACTGCTGTTCACTGTTTCCTCTAACCAAAATGAAGTAAAGTTATTTTTTATACCATCAATGATGCTTTCATCTTGGGTAACAGCCTCTGTTGGATAGATAACTGCAACAAAATCACCAGTACTGCCGGAAAGGACAATAGGCTCTGATGCCTTGTTAACTTTTGCCGAAAAAGCCTTGCGCCAAAAGTTTTCATTTTTGGCAGCATCATCGCCTAAAACAGTAACACCTTGTGATGACAGTGTCGTAAACAATGTGCTATCGCCATAATTTATGGGCAGCGGCCCAAATTCTGAAATGCTAATATCCATTGCGGCAGCGGCGGCATCAAAACCGGCAACTTCTGTGCGAGCTGCTAATTCTTGTGCACGTTCAATAAAATAGTCTTCGACAGTCCCGCGTTCATCACTTAATAAATGATAGCGGACTTTGTCAATTGTTTCCTTATTCGAAACGTCAGTATCTTTTGGCGCTTCCTCAGCACGGAAGAATGCCCAGCCGGAATATGTTTTATAGACCTCGCTAATATCACCTGCGTTTAAAGCACTAAGTTTTAATCTATCATCTTTTGAATTAAGCATACTGTCAAATTCAAATGCACTACGCACTCCAGCATCTCCGCCGCGCTCTGCATAACTATCTTTTGATTGAGAGCGGGCTGCATCCTCAAAACTTGTATCGCCTTTCCGGATCGATTCCAAAACTTTTTGTGCATCTTTTTGGTCGGTATCTATGCTTATTTGTGAAAGATGCAACAGTTTAAAATCATCAGGGTTTTTACTGATATAATCTGCAACCTCCGATTCAGGGTATGAATCATAGGGAATTGCTGCAAATTTGAATGAACGTTGCTGTTTGGCTATTCTGCCTATAAAATCCGCCTCTTTGGAAGATGACAGCACACCTTTAAGATCATCAACATAACGCTTACTTATGATATTATCTTTGGTTTCCTGTATTATAGAAAGTCTTGCGGCACTATCAAATTGATGGTATTTTGCGGTAGAAAACCGCCCGTTTTCTTGAAATTCCGGCATTTGTGCCACTGTTTTGTTGACCAATGACTTTGGCGGCTCGTAACCGGCACGTTTCATGGTTTCCAAAATTGCCGTCCGCGCAACAGTGTCATTAAAGGCGCGCTGCCATATTTCGTATTCCTGATTTCGGCTATCATTGTTTATGCGGTAATACTGATAAAGCCTTGTATAATAATCACGCTGACTTGCAAAGTAGCTGCCGCCTGCATAAGTAATAGGTTTGCCGTTCCAACTGCCGAACGTTAGACTTTTTTGTGCTATGCCGCCTGCTTCCGGTACAATAGCCGGAACCAGCACAAAAGATATAATTACTAAAACCAGTACGATTAGTGTTCCGATAAAAACAAATGGATTTTGTTTAAAACGTTTTGCAAGTTCTTCCTTTCCTGAGTCGTGATCCGCGAGTGCATTCTTGTCATTTGAAGCCATTAAAACCCGTCCTTATAACTAGATAAAATTGCCCCGCACGTGCAAAGCGCGGCAAGCGTAATAATAAAATATTAACAAAAAACAAACTCTAACGCAAGTGATCACTTTTGTGTTCTTCAATTCGTAGCCGTACCTAAATATTTGTACCTAAATATTTTTGACAGCAGTCGCATTCCATGTGATAATTAAGTAAGTCCTTGGGAGGGGACAATTATGATGCAGATAGTACAGGCAAACAAAGAGGCTGTTTTAGAAAAAATCAAGTTAGGACGGATAGACGGTGCACGTCTAGGC
>BTID01000003.1:0-35920 GCA_036245275.1 Termitinemataceae bacterium | reverse complement strand
TATTTGTTGCATTATTGGTAAGCGCGTTCGCGTTTACAGTGGTAGGATGCGGCGGCGATCCGGAAGCGGGTCCGGCAGGTAGTTCAGGCGGAGCGGGTGCATCTGCACCGATAGCGTTAACCGGCAGTATCACCCAGGATTACTTTGATGCAGTAGTATCAACTGGTAATGAAATTTGGATGGTAGGGGCTACACTTGACGAAGCAAAACTCTTTGACTTTAAAACCAGTACCGTAAAGTTTTTTGGAACTAATGATACGGCAATCGGTGCTGTAATAGTAAACCTGTCTAAAGCGAATGTAACTTTTAGCGGCAACGGAACTTTTGATGCCGGTGATGCCGATGGTATAATAATTGCCACCGATGAAGTGCTTGCTAAAGTAGGCACCACAGGTACAAACGCAAAGGTTTTACCTGATGCTTCAGGCGATTTAACTGAAACTTTTACCACAGCCGAAACTTCTGTAATAGCTATGCAAAACTACACTCTAACTGATACAGCGGCTAATTTGCCTTCAGGTAAAAAGTTGTATGTTTTAGGTACATTGACACTACCTGCAACTATTGAACCTCCCTCAGGCGTCATTGCGGTGCTTGGCACACTTTCATTCGGTGCTGACGCAAACTTAGCAGCTGCTCTTACTGCTAGCAAAATTGATGTAACCAATGCTACAATTACAAATACTGCAGCAGCAAAATTAACACTTACTTCAACTGATGTTGCAAAAATTGACACCCAAGCAGAATTAACTTTAGCCGGTACTGCAATTACAGTAGCAAACGGAATCAAAGCGGCAGCGCTTAAAACAGATGGTGCAGCAACATTAACTGTAACAGCAGGCGGGCTAACAGCAACTAGCGTAACACTAGGCACAGCTACAACAGGTGCACTTACTGTATCAGCAGGCGCTGTAGATATCGGCACTCTTACAGGCGGCGCAGCAGCTAACGAAATTTCATTTGACGGAAAAACAACAATTGGAACATTCACACCGGGTGCTGCAGCAACAATAATTGCCGGCACTGGTGCAGTTCAGATTACAACATTAGGTCCTACAACCACCAATACTATTAAAATTAAAAACACTACAGGTGTTACTCTTGTAGGCAAACATACAATTGCAGACAACATAGAAGCAGAAGATGCAGTAATTGTTGGTTCATCAGGTGGCGGTGTAGTAATTAGTAGCACTGGTTCAAATCTATCGTTAGCTGAAGATGAAACAGTAAGTACAGAAAAGACCATTGTAGCAGGTTCTGCGGCAACAAACGTAACACTTACCGGTGCAATTCTTAAATGGGTCGGTGCAGGTGCAACATATACAGCTACATCTGCAGGTGCTCTTACTTTAGGTGCTGGTAGTGTAATTGAAGTTCTTACCGGCATACTTGTACACGGCGCAACAGCAAACCTTGTCCTAGTTGATGCTGATAACACAGTTACGTTTTATTCAGGCGCTACTTTAGAAGTTGACGATGTAGCAGGAAAATTCGGCGAGGCAACACAGGCAAATACGTCTATTACAGTTACCGGTGGTGCAGCTAAAGCAAAAGTTGTTGCAGGTGATGTCGGCAAGTGGACAATCACATCCGATGCAACCGGCACGGACATAAGCGCACAAGCAAATCAAATTGCATTAGGCACACTCGCGATAAAATTTGACGGCACTAGTCCTGTTACAGGTACTGCATGTGCTGAAGCAACAGGCGTAGATAAAGCCGCAGCCCCAGGAAAAATCACTGTGGGTGAAGACACAACAGTTGTGTTTATCGGAAGCGATTCCTAAAAGCAAACAAAAACCGCATCTGTAATGCGGTAGAAAAGACGGCGGGGCATCGGTAATCGAATGCCCCGCTTTTTGTTTGTGCAACAGTAATCTGTGTAAGGTGCTTAGCCTTTAAAACGGCAGCACCTACCAGTAGCCCCCGCCCATTTCGCTTAACGCTAATGGACGGGGGCTTTCTTACTTATACGTAGCCAACTGTGCCTTTAACTGTGCAATTTCGGCAGCTAGCTGTGACAATGCGGCATCCTTCGACTTGATAATTTCTGCAGCTTTGGCCTCACCACGCGCCTCACCTCGCGCCTCAAAGTCAGCAACAACTCCGGTGCGTTCCAACATTTCATAAAATGCTTTTGCTTCGTTCATTCTCATTTCCTCCGCTATTTTTGTATTTGCTTTTAAGAGCACATCCAAGTATGCTCCAATATGATTGCTTTTTGGCATTGTAGAGCTTTCACTCATTATTCGCTTTAATTCTGATCCCTCTAAATTATTACTAAGATCCTTTAACCATAAGTTGTCTTCTTCCGATAACAATTTTGTTTCGATTATTTGTATCGGGAAAAGTGAGCCTTCTACTACATAGATGCCCGTGTGTTTCTGTCTGACATTGTAATGGCAATCTTCTTTCAAATGTTTTAACACTTCGCGGGGATGCCTTGTAACAACGAATGTTAGAGTTACATCCGTTATGGCTACATCCTTTGATATTGCGGAATACAAATGTGTATACGACATTGCTTTGTGAAAATCATTTACCGCTAAATAATCGTCAGGGCTTTTAAATTCAACAATATTGTAGACATCAAAAATTTCGGCAATGTTCTTTTTTATCGTTATCCCTTTTTCTTTCTTGATAATGACAGCATCTATACGTAGCGGATTTGTATTTAATTCATGTTCAAAACTGAACTCTAGCACATCCAAATACGGCTCTAGCTCCAAGCGGATTGCGTCGTAAAATGCAGAATGCCAATTTAATTTCTCTTCTGTCATAACTAAAGTGTAGCATAAAAGCAGGTGATTTTAAAGTGCGGCATGGGTGCGATTTTATGGGTGCAACAAAAAACAATGGCAAATTGCTAAGGCGAACTGCTAAGGCAAATTTAACACGGAGGTACAGGAGGTACACAGAGGGAATTCAGAGGGAATTCGGAGGAAGAACAAAAAATTATTAAATTCTTATTTCTCCTCCTCTCCTCTGTGTTCCTCTGTGCGCCTCCGTGTTAAAATTCTTTTATTTTAAAATTATTCGTGCCGTAGGGTTTAACACCTCGCCCCTCTGGGGCTGGGAATTTTTATTCATTGTGTTACAATTATAAACACTATGAATGTCAACAGGAATCACAAAGACAGCGTAAAATTTCTGTGCGGGTATTGAATGTTAACAAAGGACATAACGAAAACATAATTCAAAAAAGTGATTTGTTTAGAGGATATATTTTCTTCATTACCGAGATACGGAACAATCACAAAACAATGCCGATTGAAAAGGAATTATGAAAAAATGATAACGCTTGCATGGCAATTTTTATATGTAATAGGAGTATTGATATGTGGGTTTTATTTGCTTTGTTATCCGCTGTATTTGCGGCGTTAACATCAATTTTGGCAAAAATAGGAATAGAAAATATAGATTCAAATTTAGCAACCGCTATCAGAACTGTTGTTGTCTTAGTGCTGTCGTGGGGCATTGTCTTAATTACAGGAAAACAAAATGACATTGTAAACATAGGACAGAAAAATTTAATGTTTTTGATTTTTTCAGGAATCGCCGCCGGATTGTCATGGCTTTTTTATTATAAGGCTTTGCAAATTGGAGAAGCATCAAAAGTTATACCAATTGATAAATTTAGTATTGTAATAGGAATGATACTAGCATTTACAGTGTTAAAAGAAACAGTAACTATAAAATCGATTGTCGGCGGTCTTTTAATTACAGCAGGAACATTTATATTGATAATCTAATTTGCGCGTTATATAGACATTGCAGAAATTGATACTTACAATAAAGGTATGACTAGTTTTCTTGACTTAAGAAGTGATACGGTAACAAAACCGACAGATGCTATGCGGCAGGCTATGGCACAGGCAGATGTTGGTGATGATGTTTACAGTGATGATCCAACGGTGAACAAGTTGGAAGCATTGAGTGCGCAAATGTTGGGTAAGGAGTCCGCTCTTTTTGTACCATCCGGCACTTTTGGAAATCAGCTGGCACTTTTTACATGGTGCCCGCGCGGCAGCGAAGTGATTTTGGGTGAAGAATGTCATATTATTCAGCATGAGGCGGGTTCTGCGGCGATTATTGCGGGTGTGCAGCTTAGACAAATTAGTGCACCTGATGGTGTGATTCCCCCATTAGAAATAAAAAAAAGGATTCGCCGTGCATCGCTGCAATCACCGGCTACAACATTGGTGTGTTTAGAAAACGCTCACTCGAGCGGCAAGGTTGTACCGCTTGATGTTATGCGCAATATACGTACAGTTTGCCGTGATCAAAATATTCCGGTGCATTTAGATGGAGCTAGAATTTTTAATGCATCTGCGGCTCTTAGCTGCAAAGCAAGCGAAATTGCAGAGCAGGCTGACTCAGTTATGTTTTGTATTTCCAAAGGTTTATGTGCCCCTGTCGGATCGGTTTTGGCAGGGACAAAAGATTTTATTGATGCCGCGCGCCTAAAACGTAAAATTATGGGCGGGGGATTACGGCAAGCAGGAATTTTAGCGGCTGCCGGAATTGTCGCGTTAAACGAAATGACATCACGTCTTGAATGTGATCACAAACGGGCGCGTACATTGGAAGCTGCGCTTGCAAAAATTAAAGGCATCACTGTTCAGCAAGGCGGTGCAATCAATATGGTGTTTTTTAAGTACGCTTCTGTTAGCAACGAAGATCAAGTAAAGCATATAACAAATGAATTTAAAAAACGAGGTATCATCATAAGTGATGGATCAAATGGCGAGTTCCGTTTTGTAATTCACTATTGGATTGGCGACGAAGAACTTGCGCAAGTGATAAAAGCATGCAGCGTGATTTTTGAAAAACAGGCGGAATAAAATGGGTTTTATAGAACGGCGAAAGAAGGTCTTTGAATGGATGCATCAGGAAGGGATTGACCTTGTAATGTTTGAGGATTGCGAAGCTAGGCGGGATCAAGCGGTGCGTTATTTGTGCGGGCAGCCCGGCGATGCTTTGTTGTTTTTAAGTGCCGGCGAAAAAACTCTGCTTATGCCATGGGATATTTACATGGCGCAGCGTCATGCAAAAGTTGATATGCTGCTTGAATACAGTATGTATCAACTTAATCCCATAAAGGCATGTATCGAGGCGGCGCGGCTTTTGGAAATCAGTCCTACTGGAAAAATTGAAATACCGGCGTGTACATCTTATCCTGATTTTTTAAAATATGTTGATACAAAAAGTGATTATGATTTTATTTGCCGCGAATCCGGTGCTGCAAAATTAATCGAAACTATGCGCAGCATAAAAGATGATGACGAAATAAAACTATACCGTGAATTATCAGAGCTTACCAATCATCTGATTGTTTTTTTAGAAAAAGCCGTAAGTGATGGTAATCTAAAAACAGAAGATGATGTTGCAATTTTTATAGAAAAAACATGCCGCCGTCTTGGCTGCGAAGGCACGGGCTTTACAACTTTGGCGGCGGGTTCGGATCGTAGTTTTGGAATACATGCATTTCCTCCATACACAAACGGCAGCTTTGCAGATAAGGGACTTTCAATTTTAGATTTTGGAATTGTTTTAAATGGTTATACAAGTGATGTTACAATGACTTTTACACGGGGGGTACTTTCTAAAAAACAAACTGAACAACTTGATCTGGTTAAAGAGGCTTTTGATATTGCATTTTCAAAATCAGCAGAAGGTGTAAGCTGTATGAAAATTGCTGCCGCTGTTGACGCGTTTTTTAAAAAGCACAAAGTGTTTATGCCGCATGGTTTAGGGCATGGCATAGGGCTTCAAGCTCACGAAGCTCCATATTTGCGGAACCGTGAACAATGCGATACACCGCTTGAAACCGGCATGATATTTACTATAGAGCCGGGTTTATACGATCCTGTTTGCGGCGGCTGCCGCTTGGAAAACGATATTTTACTTACAGAAAACGGTGCAGAGGTTTTAACAAAATCCAAAATCGTTATGCTGTAGACTGGGGAAATTTATGACCTTACATTTTGATTGCTTTTGCGGTATTTGCGGTGATATGACATTAGGCGCACTAATTGATTTAGGTGTCGATCCAAAAAAACTATGCGCAGAATTAGATAAACTAAATTTAGACGGCTGGAAGCTTAATGTATGTGCAGCAGACAGTCATGGAATTACAGGCACAAAAGTAACTGTGCTTGTTGACAGTATTGCTGAACACGAAGACGATCATCATAACGATCACAATCATGATGATCATCACCATGATCACCATCATCATCATCACAATACATGGTGCGAAATACGGACTATGATAGAGTCCTCCGGTATTACAGATAACGCAAAACGAATTGCTCTTGGTATATTTACTCTTATTGCAAATGCAGAATCAGAAGTTCATGGTGTTGCAGCCGAAGATATCGCATTCCACGAAGTGGGAGCAGTTGATTCTATAATTGATATTGTAGGCAGTGCGATTTGTATTGATATGTTAAAACCGGATAAAATTACATCTAGCGAGTTGGAGCTTGGCGGAGGCACAGTTAAATGTGCGCATGGGATTCTGCCTGTGCCTGCACCTGCAACATTAAAACTTGTGCAAGGCTTACCGGCAAAAACAGGCGGGTTTGATAAAGAAATGACAACTCCAACAGGGGCTGCCATTGTGCATTTTTGTGTTGACGAGTTTATGCCAAAAACTATTTTTAAAGAAATAAAATCAGGCTTTGGAATAGGACAGCGTAAAATGGAACGTCCTAATGTGCTGCGTGTAAGCATGCGGGAGGAAGTAATATCCGGTAAAGAAGTAATGTCCGGCAAAAATGTACAAAATAATTTTATAGAAGAAGATTTAATTTCTATCGAAACAAATATTGATGATATGACGGCAGAAGCTCTTGCGTTTTTAATGGAAAAACTTTTTGCAGAAGGTGCGTTAGACGTAACATTTACACCGCTTATTATGAAAAAATCACGCCCTGCTACAATGGTAAGTGTTCTTAGCACACAGGAAAAACTTTCAAAATTGCGCTGCACACTTTTTAAATATTCAACGACGATTGGTTTTAGAGAAGCAAACGTACACCGTGTATCGTTAAAGCGCGACTTCTCTGAAGTTACCGGCAGCTTTGGCAGTGCAAAAATAAAAACTGCTACATTTAGTACAGAAGACGGCGGCGGCAATACTATTACAAAATCAAAAATAGAATATGAAGATCGCGCCCGCATAGCTGCAGAAAAAAATATCACGTTAGACGAGGCGCAGCGGATTATATCAGAGTAGCTTTTCTTTCCAACATGTTTTCTTTCCAACATTGACATGGACTAAAAACTTTAATAGACTGTTTATATGTTTGGAGGAAAAAAAAGACAAAACACAGGACTTGTTTTAGGAATAATCGTAACACTTTATCCAATTATTGTCTTTCTGTCGTTTTTTATTTTTCACGCTAAACTTCAACACGTATCACTGTTTATTATCCTGTTTGCCGTTATTTACTTTATTTTTATTCGTGGCAATGATAACAACAAACGCAAATTCTTATCCTTTACAAGCCCTGTATTACTTTTGGCGATAGGCATTACGTGTTTTTTTTTGAAAGATCCAATTTTGCTAAAACTGTATCCTATGCTTGCAGATATTATTTACATAATTATACTTGTTACATCTATTTTTATTCCGCCTACACTTGTCTATTATGTTATTAATTTTTTAGATAAGTCCATAAAAAAATATGTTCCGGCTAATCGCTTAGATAGTTACTGTAAAAACGCAGCAATTGTTTGGTGTGTTTTTTTTGTAATAGATGGAGTTATCGCTTTTTTTACCGCGATACTAAAGACTGAAATACAAATTTTTAATATGTTGATTAGTCCTGATATTGTATGGGGTATATATAATGCAATAATTACTTATATAATCATGGCATTGATTTTCATTTGTGAATTTATCATTATAAAAAGAATGGCTAAAAATGGAAAAAATAGTATGGAGGCACAAAACGCGAATTCTTAAAGAAGGGTTGCCCTTTATATTATGTCCGCTTGCATTAGGTATTGTGCTTATTTGTCTGCCGCTTACTGCCTTTTGCACAATGAATTTGCAGACTGTACGAATTATCATGATTATTTTAGGCATCATCTTTGTAATTTTTGCAATGTTTTGCATGTACTTTTTCCGCGATCCTGATATTACAATAAATGCAAACGAAAATTATATTCTTTCGCCTTGTAACGGTACCGTTATGGATATTGACGAAAATAGTAACGAAAATATCATAAGAGTATTCTTGTCGATTTTTAATGTACATTCGCAACGTTCTCCAATATCAGGAACAGTTAAAAGTGTTGAGCACAAAGACGGAAAATTTTATGCAGCATGGAATCCTAAAGCAGAAAGTGAAAACGAACAAAATATAATTACAATCGAAAGCAATGTTGGTATTTTTATTGTAAGACAGATTGCAGGTCTTGTAGCGCGCCGCTGTGTTTCCCGTGTAAAGACAGGTGATGTTCTTACTCAAGGTCAGATTATAGGGCTTATAAAATTTAGTTCGCAGACCGATTTACATCTACCCAAAAATATAAATATAACAGTACACACAGGCGATAAAGTTACAGCCGGTATAACCGTAATGGGGCATTTAAAATGAAAGAGGCAATTGACAAAGAGCAATTGAAAAAAGGTATTTATATTCTACCCTCATTTTTTACATGCGGTAATATTGCATTTGGTTTGCTGTCTATAGTTTCTTCTGTAGATGGAAATTTTATTGATGCAGCATGGTTCTTAGTTGGTGCACTTGCCTGTGACATATTAGACGGCCGTATTGCACGTCTTACAAAAACAACTAGCAGTTTTGGTTTGCAGCTTGATTCATTAAGCGACTTAGTTTCGTTTGGTGTTGCACCTGCAATGCTTATGTATATGCTGACATTGCAGTATATGGGCAAGGTGGGCATTGCAATAGCTGTTTTGTTTGTAATATGTTCAGCACTGCGTCTTGCAAAATTTAATGTTACGGCTATGCAAAAAGGTGTATGCAAAGATTTCAATGGGCTTCCCACACCGGCATCTGCAGGTATCATTATTTCTTTTGTGTTGAGTTACGAATTGGTAGGCAACGAAAATCCGTTGACGTTTAAAACCATTCCGATTTTAATGCAGACCATGCCTTACTTTTTTAAAGCTATGCCTATTGTAATGGCAGCCCTTTCGTTTCTTATGGTTTCCAACATTCCGTATTCGTCATTTAAAAAACTTGATCTGTCTAAACCTAGAGCGGTTAGTTTGCTTGTTGTTCTGCTTGTGCTAGCCCTTTTAATCATCGTTTACCCGCAAAATATAATCTTTCTTATTTTTTCCGCGTATGTATTATCAGGACTTATTTTTTATATTCCAAGACGGGTAATCAAAAAAAATCAAGAAAAAAATTCTGAATCTAATTATGATTATGATAGTGATAGCGAAGCACTATAACTCTTTAAGCAGCAAATAATCAGCCATCTTTATATACTTAATAATACCATCGGAAATAGTATCACAAGGTAAAGGCGGCAGCAAATCAGTATTTGTAAAAACAAGATACATTGCTTTTTTTGGATGATCTATGTATTTGTCAATAACTTTTAACAAGCTGTGGAATGATTTTAGTTTTTCGTCAATTTGTTCCTGCCAAACATATTTACCAAACACTAATTGAATAAAAATAATTTTATCGCCTTTATCCATTGCGGCTACAAAATCAATTGTGTTGTCAAAAAATTTGCCTGTAAAAACTTTCATTTTTCGGCATAACAGATCATTCAAAATAATATTTGCATAAATGCCGAATTTGGTAAAATCATTTATTTGTATAACTGCATTTAACAACGAATGGTCTTCAATAAAATACTGCACATTTGTGTGCAGTATTTTACCGCTGGAAATATTATAACGGTAAATTCTTTTTAGGATAAAAGAGTCTTCAAGATATTTAATGTGCTTAGAAACTTGACTTAGATTTTTATTATAGTTTTCTTTTAGCAAATGATCTTGAATTTTTTTTGCGGAATTTTCCTGTGATATATTTTCAAAAATATATTTTATGATCCTCTCTAGCAATTCTATATTATGAATATTGTATTTTTGTACAAGACTTCGGAATAAAATCGAAGAATAAATTTCTTCGATACGTGTTTTTATTGCATCTTCTTTTTCTAAAAAAACCGCAGGAAAACCGCCTGCGCAAACATAATTACTAAACTGTGTCAGCGCAGATTCGCGTATAGATATAGCACATTTTAAAAGTCCCTTTCCTCTTATAAAAACGGGTTTTACATTGTTTTTGTATTCAGAAAACGAAAACGGCTTTACATTAATTTTTACCCATGGTCTATTGTATTTTGTTTGTATGTTGCGGATGTTTGCACAAGAAGACGAAATGTAAATATCAATATCAATATCTTTACGCGGATATAAATCACTAAGCGCCTTTTCCCAGCCGGAAATGTTTTGAACCTCATCTAGCAATAGATAATATTTACCGCCGGATTGAATTTTTGCTTCAATATAGTTTTTTATGTCAGTTGCAGTGCTCAAATGCGAAAAGGCAGAGTTCTCCAAATTCAGATAGACAATATGATCGTCTTCAACACCGCACTCTTTAAACCGCCGGATAAGCTGCAAAAAAATCTCGGACTTACCGCCATACCTAATCCCAGCAAGAATTTTTACGAGCGGCTGGTTTTTAAGCGGCTCTATTTCCCGTAAATATGAATTGCGATCAATCATTATAAGAAAATTATATACAAATAATTCAAAAAAAGTAAGTGTAACAAATCACTTTGGCTTGACACTCCAATTTTTAGGGCTTCAATTTTTTTGAATTATTATGTAAAATGGGAAAAAGGCGGTTTTTTGTGAATGTAAGAACAATTGGCGCGCCGCTTAGCAAGGACGATTTAGAGATAAAAAAACCTCTTTGGTTAAAATTGTCTGTTATAATCGTTGTTTTGCTTTTGCTGGCTCTTGGAATGAACACAATAATTACTTCTCTTTTGTTTAGTCAAGACGTACGTTTGACAGCAGAAAACAACAACTTTGTTATTAATCAACAAATGGCTAAGTCTGTCAGCGGCACATTAGATGATATTATCAGCAACACTTTGTTCCGCATAAGTGCGCTTCCCTCCTCAGATCGTGACAGAGACGCATACATGAACATTTTTTTTAGACTGAACAAGGAAGTTATAGCCGTAGTAATTCCCGGCGAAGTAGGGTTTGTCAACAGACAATTTTTAGAGTTAAACCGTACCGACGAATCGCTTATAAATAAAGAAATTCTGAAGCACGAAGATAATATCAACCGTGCTCATTTTGGCGAAATTATTTTTGAAAACGCGACTTCGATTTTTGGGTATCCGGTGTTAGCTATATTTTCTCCTATGATTTCCGGTAATAATACTGTTGCTGTCGTTTTTTATTCATCGCAAGATTTAACTGAGATGTTGGGCAGCGGTATTAATCAATCGTTTGTCATGGATTATTCCGGCAATGTCATAATTCACCCTGATATGCGGAGTTTAGGTGATGACAGTGCACTTAACTGGCATTATATGATGGATCCGCAATTAGATCGTTTGCAAACTTTGTATACCGGTGCAAATGGTATAGAATATTTTACGGCGTATCAAAAAATTCCAAGACTCAGTTTGGCAGTCTTTACACAAATCCCGCGGGATGTGGTTTATGAGGGTGTTCGTTCTACAACACGGCGTAATAGTTATATGTCGCTGGTTATACTTTTTGCAGCTGTATTTTTTGCATGGCGGTTTTCGCGCGGCATAAGCAAACCTTTGCGCTTGCTGGCAAATAATGCAAAGAGGATCGAAACAGGTGATTTTGCCATTGATAATCTTTCAGTAAAAGACAAAGACGAAGTAGGACTTTTAACAAAGAGTTTTATAGAAATGACAAACGGTTTAAAAAGTGCCCGCGACGAACTTGAACGGTTAAATGCCGGTTTGGAAGAAACAGTAAAAGAACGCACGGCAGACCTATCTAGGCAGACTGAAATAGCGTTTGCAGCGTCAAAATCAAAAAGCACTTTTTTGGCTCAGATGAGTCACGAAATCCGCACCCCTATGAATGCGATCATCGGTATGAGCGAAATTATGCGTACCGATAATTTTGATGAAAAACAAATAAAATATTTTAAAGACATACGGACAATGTCGCGCGCGCTTTTAAATATCATTAACGATATTCTTGATATTTCAAAAATTGAATCCGGTAAACTTGGATTGGTGCCTATACATTACAGTTTGCATGATCTGTTTGATAACATCTGTACGATCAGCCGCTTTGCTGCAAGCGGAAAACAACTGGAACTTAATTACATAAAGGCCGAAGGGCTGCCTGATATTGTATATGGTGATGATATACGTGTGCGTCAAATATTTACAAACATAGTAAACAATGCAATTAAATATACGCCTAAAGGCAGTGTAACATTCACTTTAAGTCATGGTAAAAAAAATGATAACGACAAAGAAGATTACATAATAGCAGAAGTTAAAGATACAGGAATCGGCATCAAAGAAGAAAATATGGGTAAATTATTCGGCAGCTATCAGCAATTTGATGCAGAAAAAAACCGAGGCATTATTGGTACCGGATTGGGTCTTACAATCACTAAACAACTTTTAGACATAATGAACGGTACGGTAGAGGTAGCAAGTGTATATGGACAAGGCACTACATTTACGATTTATATCCCGCTTGTAAAAGGAAATGCAGCTTTTGTAAAACGTGCAGGCGATGCATCACATTTTGTTACGGCACGCGATGGCGCAAATATTAACATCCTTGTTACAGATGATTCAGAAATAAATTTGACAGTTGCATTAGGCTTTTTAGAAAAGCATAAAATTAAAGCAGATACAGCGTTAGGCGGAATGATTGCGTTAGAAAAAATACGTCAAAAAGATTACGATTTAGTTTTTATGGATCACATGATGCCGGATATTGACGGCATAGAAACAACGCATCGCATAAGAGCGCAAGGAAAAACTGTGCCTATTATAGCACTTTCTGCAAATGCTGTAGGCGATGCGCGCGATAATTTTCTTTCAGCAGGAATGAACGATTTTATAACAAAGCCCATAGAGGCAGATGCACTGAACGAGGTGCTTGCAAAATTTCTGCCTAAAGAAAAAATTGAAATTGGTAAATATAAAGATCAAGCCCCTAGCACCCCATCACCTGCCCCCAGTGAACCGGTAAAACACATAGATGAGGAGCAGGAGGCGCAGAATGCGCAAGAGGCGCAAGATAATCAAGATAATCAAGATGATGATAAAGTTTATAGCCAGTTAAAAAAAATCCCCGGTCTTAATGTTGAGGCAGGACTTGTCAATACGGCGAATGACAAAAATATTTATTACAAGGCATTAAAACAATTTTGCCGCCTCTTAGACGAACGAACAACGGAATTGACAAGGGCTTGTAAAGACGAAGATTGGTCTAATTATTCAATTACTGCCCATGCCTTTAAAGGAATTACTACAACATTGGGACACGAAAAACTCGGTGAAATGGCAAAAGAATTGGAAATGGCAGGCAAAGCGGCTGCGGTCAGTTTAGGAGATTCAAATTACACAGATTTATGCGGTTACGAAAATGCAGAAGCCGGTGCGGAAATTTGCCGCAAAAAGACCGATTCGCTTTGTAAGGCGCTAAACGATTTTAAAGATGCACTTTTACAAACCGGAATTTGTGAGGATAGCGAAAAGACACCAGTAGATATTGACATTTTACGCCAAATTATGTTATTATTAAAAAAGAGTTGTAGTGATTTTTCTGGAGCTGCCGCATTAAGATGTGCTGACGAGTTGGAAAAGGTAACGTACAGCGAAACTGTTGACGCTCAATTACTCAATATAATTAATTCTGTAAAAGACGTTGAATACGAGACAGCATTGAAGCAGATCGATATTTTACTAGGAGCTATTAAGTAAGGATTATTAAGCAATAGGAGAGCTAAGTAAATGAATCCAAAATCACCTGCATTGTCGCCAAGTTTGGCAGAGCTTTTAAAAGAGCTTACCAAGCAAGAAAAGGGCGAGGTTACTGAGGAAAAGAGTCCCGGTCCTCCTCACCCCGCTACTGTTTTTGATGGAAAAAAAAGAAAAATACTCGCCGTAGACGATGTACAGGAAGTATTAAACACAATATTGGCAATCTTGGGGGACACTTACGATGTCCGTGTAACAAAAACAGCGGATTCAGCAATTTCCTTAGCTTCAATAAACGATTTTGATTTATTTCTCTTAGATTATGGTATGCCTGATATGACTGGTGCCGAGCTCTTAAGCATTTTTCGCAGTATGCCCTTACATAAGCACACGCCGGCTATTTTCCTTACGGCAAACGCAAGGCAGGAAGTCGTGCAAAAAGTTGCATCGCTCGGTGTAAGGTATTACATTGTAAAACCTGTAAAACCTGACTACTTATTAGCCCGCATTAACGATGTTTTTACCTCATAATTAAAACCATTGTTTACGTCATTTGTTTTGCCATTATTTTTAAAAATTCCTCTTGTCAAAATATTGCAAGATGGTTTACAATGGATCAAGTAATATTGATTTTTATAACGAGGAGAGTATGGATATACAACTTCAGGAACTTATTGAAAAAATAAAGAAAGACGGTATTGAGTCTGCTTCGCAAGAGGCTGCTCGTGTAAAGGCAAATGCGGAAGCAGATGCAAAGCGTATTGTGGAATCTGCAAGAAAAGAAGCCGCAACAATCGTTGAACAGGCAAAGGCTGATGCAGAACGCAGCGAAAAAGCTGGTATTGCAGCAGTTGAGCAGGCGTCGCGGAACTTGGTTTTAGCATTTAAAGACGAAATCCAAGCTGTTTTAAACAAAGTTGTTTCAAGGGAAATAACAAGCGCATACAATGCCGATACCTTAAAATCGGTTTTGCCGGATGTCATTAAAGGTTTAATGAGCGATAAAGGTGTAAATGTCATTTTAAACAACTCTGACCTTTCCGCTTTAGATGCTTGGGCAAAAGGGTCGCTTTCTGCAGAACTATCAAAAGGTTTGGAATTAAAACCCGGTAAAGTTGGTGCAGGATTCAGGATTGCAGAAAAAGACGGCTCTGCCTACTTTGATTTTTCTGCAGAAGCGGTTGCAGACGCGCTTTCAGCTTATGTAAACCCCCGTATTGCCGAAGCTCTTAAAAGCGCGGCAAAAGGACTGTAAACGGTGTCCTCTTACTATTACCTAATAGCACAATTACCGTATTTAACTTACGGTCAGACTCCTCCAATGTCTTCAGATTCTTTTATAAAGCTTGCTCAGGCAAAGCTCGAACCTAAGGATGCAGAGTTGTTGGATTATTGTGTTTTGGGTGCTAGTCAAGAGGCTGCGAGGACTACTTCTTCAGACTTTATCAATTTATGGCTTAACCGCGAAAATGCCTTGTCTTTGAATTTGGCTCAGGCGCGGGCAGCATATTTAAAACGTGAAGGCAGTGCGGCAAATTACGATGCGCCAGGCGATCCTATTGATGCGGTAAACCAGGCAAAAACTGCATTGTTGACATCTACGTTGACAGATCCTCTGGAAGCAGAAATTTATTTGGATAAGGGCCGCTGGGAAGCAATCGAAAATTTTGTTGGTGTTACCTATTTTAGCGTAAACGTTGTTTATGCGTATCTTCTAAAGCTCCGCTTAATCGAAAGACGTGCAAGTTGGACAGTGGACGAAGGTTTTGCGGAATATAAAACGTTATACGCGTCTATTATGGAAAGTGCCCCGCAGTTGGGCGCACAGGGAGATGGTGAATGATTGGAACGAAAGGTGTCGTAGCCGCAGTAAACGGCAACATGGTCAACGTCAAATTCGACGGTGATGTGTCTATGAACGAAGTTGCCTACATATTGTTAGGCGACATAAAACTTAAGAGCGAGGTAATCCGTATTCGCGGCGACCAGTGTTCTTTGCAGGTTTTTGAAATGACTCGCGGTATCAGTATTGGTGATTCCGTTGAATTCTCAGGCGATATGTTGGCAATTGAACTAGGACCGGGTCTTTTAGGTCAGGTTTTTGATGGTTTGCAGAACCCGCTGCCGTTATTAGCAAAAAAGGATACATTCCTTGAGCGCGGCGTTTATATGGATCCTCTGCCTACCGATAAGGATTGGGCTTGGACGCCAAAAGCAAATGTAGGTGATACTGTTTTGCGAGGCGACACACTTGGAACTGTCCCGGAAGCTGTGTTTACGCACCGCATTATGGTTCCTTTTGCTATGTATAAAACATACACGGTAAAGTCTATTAAGGGTGCCGGTAATTTTAAGCTGCACGATACAGTTGCAGAAATTGCAGACGAAAAAGGCGAAGTTACACCTATTAAGCTCAGCTTCTTCTGGCCTGTAAAACGCCCTGTAGATTGCTACGAAGAGCGTTTTAAACCAACTGAACCTATGGTAACACAAATTCGTATCGTAGATACGTTCTTCCCTGTAGCCCGCGGCGGTACATATTGTATTCCCGGACCTTTCGGTGCAGGTAAGACTGTTTTGCAGCACTGTACAAGTAAAAATGCTACTGTTGACATCGTTATCATTGCAGCTTGCGGTGAGCGTGCTGGCGAGGTTGTTGAAGTTCTAAAAGAATTCCCTGAGTTAAAAGACCCGCGTACGGGACGTTCTCTTATGGAGCGTACTATCATAATTTGTAACACGTCATCAATGCCTGTTGCCGCCCGCGAAGCTTCACTTTATACATCTGTAACACTTGGTGAATATTACAGGCAGATGGGACTGAATGTTCTCCTTATGGCGGACTCCACAAGCCGCTGGGCGCAAGCCTTACGCGAAATGTCAGGACGCTTGGAAGAAATCCCCGGCGAAGAAGCATTTCCTGCTTACTTGGAATCTACAATAGCAAGTTTCTACGAGCGCGCCGGTGTAGTAAGTCTACGCGACGGTTCACGCGGATCGGTAACGATTGGCGGTACAGTATCACCTGCCGGCGGTAACTTTGAAGAACCTGTAACTCAAGCGACACTTAAAGTTGTTGGTGCATTCCACGGTCTTACTCGTGAACGTTCCGATGCCCGTAAGTTCCCTGCAATCAATCCTTTGGAATCTTGGACGAAATACGGCGGTATTATAAACCCTGCACAAGTTGATTATGCACGCAAGTTTATTTTACGCGGCACCGAAGTTGAGCAAATGATGAAGGTTGTTGGTGAAGAAGGCACCAGCATAGAAGACTATCTTGTTTATCTAAAAGGCGACCTTGTTGATTCTGTATATCTTCAACAAAACTCGTTCCACGATGTTGACGAAGCAACAAGCGTAGACAGACAGCGCCACGTGTTTAAGTTCATAGTTTCTATACTTGGATCAAATCTTATATTTAAGGACAAGGATGAAGCGCGTGGATGGTTTAACCAATTGCGTCAAAAATTTATTGACTACAACTCGGCTGCTATGGAAACAGACGCTTTTAAAAAGCTGGAAAGTGAGCTTCAAGGTATGGTAAGCGAGCGTTCTAAAGGTCTTGATGAGACCGCATCAAAATTAGTGGCATAGGCGGTATAGTATAATGAACAAAGTTTATAACAAGATTGAATCAATAACAGGAAGCGTTATTACTGTTAAAGCAAAAGATGTTCGCTACGGCGACTTGGCAGAAGTAGAAACATCGTTTGGCGTATCTCTTGCCGAGGTAAACAAACTCTCCGGCGATATGGTTTCTTTACAGGTATTTGCCGGCGGACGCGGTATTTCCACAGGCGATACAGTGCGTTTCTTGGGTCATCCTATGGAGATTAGTTTTTCCGACAACCTAATGGGGCGTGTGTTTACCGGTTCCGGTGAACCGCGTGATAAAGGTCCGGCGCTTCACGAAAACCTTATAAATATAGGCGGTCCGTCTGTAAACCCTACAGAACGTATCGTTCCTACAAAGATGATCAGAACCGGTATCCCGATGATCGATGTATTCAACACATTGGTTGTTTCTCAAAAGTTGCCGATTTTCTCGATTTCCGGTGAACCTTACAACGATCTTTTGGCGCGTATAGCTATGCAAGCTGAAGTTGATGTCATCATTTTGGGCGGTATGGGTCTAAAATATGATGATTATCTTTTCTTTAAAGACACATTGGAAGCCGGCGGGGCTCTTTCCCACACAGTTATGTTTATTCATACTGCTTCCGACCCGACTGTAGAATGTATTATGGTGCCTGATATGGCGTTGGCAGTTGCTGAAAAATTCGCACTTCAAAACAAAGAAGTTCTTGTTTTATTAACAGATATGACAAGCTATGCTGATGCCATGAAGGAAATAGCGATTTCTCAGGAACAGGTGCCGTCAAACCGCGGCTATCCCGGCGACTTATACAGCCAGTTGGCATCGCGTTACGAAAAAGCAGTTGACTTTGCAAATGCAGGTTCAATTACCATTTTAGGTGTTACAACAATGCCTGGTGATGACGTTACCCACCCGGTTCCAGATAATACAGGCTACATTACAGAAGGTCAGTATTACCTGCGCGGCGGCCGTATCGAACCGTTTGGTTCACTTTCCCGCTTAAAACAACAAGTTAACGGCAAAACCCGTAAAGATCATCGTGCGGTAATGGATGGTATGATTAAACTTTATTCAAGTTACAAAGATACACTTGAAAAAAAGTCTATGGGTTTTATGATGAGTGCTTGGGACGAAAAGCTTCTAAAATACGGTATCCGTTTTGAAAAAGAAATGATGGATCTTTCTGTAAACATCCCGCTTGAAAAGGCATTGGATCTAGGCTGGGAAATCCTTGCCGACTGCTTCAATCCTGAAGATACAGGTTTGCGGACGGAGCTTATCAACGAATTTTGGCCTAAAAAGTAATTGACGTTTTGAAGGAATGGTATGGCAAAAATAAAGCTGACTAAAAACGAGCTAAAAAAACAGAAAGATGAACTTAAAATGTTTAAGCGTTATCTACCTACGCTTATGCTAAAAAAACAACAGTTACAGGCAGAAATCCGCATTGTCGAACTTCGCATAAAGGAGTTGCGCACAGAAAAGGACAGTCTGGACGAGGCTTTTAAAGTGTGGATTGCTGTATTCGGTGAAAAGGGTGTGTTTACCCCGGATTTGTTGCGCATAACAAAAATTGTCGCAGGCGAAGGCAATATAGCCGGTGTACCTATTCCTGTGTTTGAAAGGGCTGAATTTGAAATTGCAAATTACGATCTTCTTAAAAAGCCCCTTTGGTTGGATATGGCAATAGAAAAGCTAAAGAAAAAGTTGGCTTTGGATATGGAAGTACGTACGTTAGAAGAACAAGAGCGCAGGTTGGCACATGAGTTACGAACAACATCTCAGCGCGTAAATCTGTTTGAAAAAATCAAGATACCGGAGTCCAAGTTTAATATCAAGAAGATACAGGTTTATCTGGGTGATCAACAAACCGCTGCGGTTGTACGCGGTAAAATATCTAAGCGCGGGATGGAAAAAGCGGCATCGGCATGATATTACCAATGAAGAAAATAACCTTGATGGTTATGGACAAAAACAAAGAAGCCTCACTTGAAAAGATACGTGATTTGGGTTTGCTCCATCTGCAAAAGAAAGAAGTTCAAAGCGATAATTTATCAAGGTTACTGGAAATTAAAAACAAGGCAGAGCGTGCAAAAGGGATACTTGTAAGTGCCGCACCCAAAAAAAACACGTCAAATAAATCTGTTTTTAGCGATTCCTCCGATTCTTCCAATTCTTCTGTCGAAGATTTTGTTGTATCAATTGCAGAGAAAAAAAAGCGCCTCCAAGACAAGTTGATAAGCAATGCAAAAGAAATCAGCCGCATAGAAAAATGGGGAAATTTTGACCCCTGCATATTTAAATATTTTGAACAGAATGATTTGACACTTGTTCCTTATGAATTACCTATAAAAGTGTATCAGGAATTGGGAGACAAACAAGTAATAGTAATTTCAAAAAACAAGACATCTGTTAGGTGTCTAAGTATCGGCGGATTATATGGTCACCTTCCTTTCGCATTGCCGGAATTTTCACTGAGTCAAATACAAAATCAGCAAAAGGAATTACAAAACGAAATAGCGCAGATAGATAAAACGCTTTCATCATGTTATTCAAAAATTGATGATTTAAATAAAACAATTGCTTCCGTTATTCAAGAAATTGAGTTTGAAAAAGCAAAAACAGGAATGGGTACTTTGTTTGACGAAGTCCCGCAAGATTTGTCGGTTGCGTGGATAACCGGTTATGTTCCATCCGAGGATATTGGTCATGTAAAACGTGCAGCTACTGAAAACGGCTGGGCACTAATGGCAGATGATCCGGAAGATGAAGACGAAACAGTGCCTACAAAACTAAAAAACAACAAACTTACAAGCATGATTTATCCGCTTACTAATTTCTTGGAAACAGTGCCCGGCTACCGCGAAACTGATATTTCCGGAGTATTTCTTTTATTTTTCTGTATTTTCTTTGGAATGTTGTTCGGCGATGCCGGTTATGGTCTTATTTTGGCTTTTGTTGCCATTATAGGAATTGCAAAAACTGCAAAAAAGGGAGTACCTGCCGGATTTAAATTTTTAATGCTTTTGGCAATTGCCAATACTGCGTGGGGCGTCTTAACATGCACATGGTTTGGTATTGATGTTGCTGTGTTGCCGCAATTTTTAAAAGACATCTCGCTCTATCAGATTTCGAATATTACAGCGGGATTGGATACTGTTCAATGCTATGTTTTAGGCAGCACTGAGCTTCTGACAATGACTGGTGCTGAATATGTTTCACAAAATTTGCAAGTATTTTGTTTTGGTTTGGCTTTAATTCAGCTTACGTTTGCACATGTCAAAGGGTTTATTAAAACAATTTCTGAAAGGTCGTTAAAATTTTTTGCAGAATTAGGTTCTATTGCTATGCTTTGGGGCATGTTTGCATTGATCTTATATTTGGTAGTAAGTTCTGCAAGGTTTCCTTTCTTAGAACCGCAGTTTTTAAACACTGTTTTGGGTTTTATAGGCGGCGGATTTTTAGTAAACTTTGTTTTTGCAGGTTACGAAGGCAGCATAATAGGCTCAATCGTAAACAGCTTAAAAAATATAATTACCGTTGTTTTAGGTCTTACAAATGTGTTTTCAGATATTATGTCTTATATAAGGCTTTGGGCGGTAGGTCTTGCAGGAGCTTCAATCTCTGCAACAGTAAACACAATGGCAGGTCCTCTTTTAGGTAACTTTTTTATCTTCTTGGGTATTATGTTATTAGTATTCGGACATAGTCTTAATATGGTGTTAAATACGCTATCCGTGTTGGTACACGGTGTGCGTTTAAATACTTTGGAATTTTCTGGCCATATAGGTTTAACATGGTCAGGTATTGCATATAAACCGTTTTCTAAACGGTAATATATTGTGCATGCACCTTTAAAAAACGGATGCAAGAAAGATTGTGTGTGTTTTTGTGCATTTTGGCGGCGATTAGCGTAGGTATAAATGGGTTATATCAAACTTTTTGACAAAAAAATGTGGTAAAAATGCAGACAAGATTGCTGAGCAATGACTTTTTAAGATGCAGCAACATTAGGTGTGAAGGAGTAATTTATGACACCGCAAACATTGGGTATGATTGGAGCAGGTCTTGTTATGGGCATTGCAGCTTTTGGTTCGGCAATGGGAATAGGCATTGCAGGTTCGGCAACTATTGGTGCTTGGAAGCGTTGTTACAAGGCGAATAAACAGGCCCCTATGACATTGCTTGCATTTGCAGGCGCGCCTCTTACGCAGACCTTTTATGGGTTTATATTGGCTGGACAAATGGTAGCTGCTATCGGCGGCTCTGAGTTTACTGTAGAAAAAAGCGGACTTTACCTTGGTTTTGGTATAGGTTCAGGTTTTGCAATGGCTTTTTCGGCTATTGCACAAGGTATGGCGGGTGCTGCCGGTGCAGATGCACTGGGGGAAACCGGTAAAGGTTTTGCAAACTACATTGCAGTAGTTGGTATTTGCGAAACCATAGCACTTTTTGCTATGGTTCTATCTATGACAATGTTATAATACCATTAAGGGATGTAAGAGTTGGATAAGAAAATTGATAAAAAAAGTTACTATTTTTTAGTTTCACAACTTCCTTGGTTGCAATATGGTGAGCCGGCTCCATATACGCCGCAAGAGTTTTTGGAGCAATGTGAATGTGCTTTGACAAAAAATGACTTTGAAATCTTACAGTACTGTACAATGGACATGTCGGTTCTTGATGAGGCTGTGCATACGGAGTCTCACCTTGTAAATACATGGATAGCTCGTGAACGTACTCTACGTTATAGTTTGACACAATTACGTTCAATTAAACTTAAACGCGGACGTCATGATGATCACATGGATGTGCCGCACGATTCTCCGCGCGCGGAAGCTGTAGCTAATGCCGCTTTTGCTATGAACAATCCGCTTAAGGCGGAATTGATGATGGATAAGAGCCGTTGGGAAACAGTTGATGCCCTGTTGGGCGGTGAACTTTTTACGGTAAATGTGATTTTTGCTCATATGATAAAGTTGATTCTTATGCAAAGACGGGTTTTATTTAAAGAAGAAGAAGGTCAAGCAGAGTTTGATGCTTTATATGCTTCAATCGCACAAGAGGCGAATAAATTATTACAATATTAACAGGAATTGAAATGACAGGAATGCAAGGAACATTACCGGACAAATATGGAAAGGATAAATTGATATGATAGTACCTATGAAAAAAATTTCCATTCTGGTTCTGGACAGTGAGAGAGGTGCAGCACTAGAGTGTATACGCGAATTGGGTGTGTTGCATGTTGATAAAAAGCCGGCAGGATCAAAGACTATTAACCGCTTGTTGGCACGTAAATCAAAAATAGAGTCGGCAATCAGCATATTGGAAAACAGTACAAACAATAAGAAAAAAAAAGGTGCTGCAGATAATAGTTTTGGCGATTCAATAAAAGACTATACATATAATCTGGTTGACCGCATTGTTTTTCTTGATGAAAAACGTAAGTCGATGTACGACTGGATTCATACCAATAACCGAGAGTTGCGTTTGTATGATAATTGGGGGGAATTTGATCCTGCCACATTAAAAACTTTGACTGATGCGGGTATTGTTCTAACACCCTATTTGATGTCGTTGCAAGCATACAGCGAAATTCCCAAGTCATCAGAATTTATTGTTCTTAAGAATGACGGTAAGTCTGTTTCTTTGGTTACTGTGAATTCTACTATACCGGGATTTGAACCTGCAGTACTGCCGGAACATGCCGCTAATAAGCTGCGCAGTATGAACGAGATTAAAGTTCCTCAGATTGAGCAGATTGAACAAGAGCTTGCATGGCTTAGCGTTCAAAGGAAACGGCTTTTAAGCGAGCACAAAGAGGTCTTGGCGAAGATTGAGTTTGAAATCAATAAAGCAGGCATGGAAAAAATCAGCTTTGAAGAAGATTATGATCCCAATGAATTGCCTGTTGATTTTTCTGTTTCGTATATTAGCGGCTATGTTCCTGTAACTGATATGGGAAAGATCAATCGTGTTGCTGCCGAGCAAAATTGGGCGTTTATAGCCGATGATCCGGCTGAAGATGACGAGAATGTGCCGACCCTGCTTAAAAACGGCAAGTTTGCAAGTTTAATATATCCGCTTACAGGATTCTTGGACATGATGCCCGGTTACAGAGAAGTTGATATTTCGGGTCTGTTCTTGTTTTTCTTTACAATATTTTTCGGCATGTTATTCGGTGATGCCGTTTATGGAATATTCCTGTTTTTGATAGCCGTTATCGGTATTGCAAAAACTTCAAAAACAAGTGTCCCGCAGTTCTTTAAAATGATGCTCCTCCTTAGTATTTCAAATATAGCTTGGGGGGTTCTAACGTGTACTTGGCTTTCAATGCCTACAGAAAAACTTCCGCAAGTTTTAAGAGATATTTCATTTGGTATGATTTCAACAGCAAAAGGTGCTAGTCCTGTTGATGTAAAAAATCATCTGATTGTATTCTGCTTCTGTTTAGCGCTTGTGCAGCTTTCTATAGCTCACATTACAGGCATTTGCAGACGAATCAAATCATTGCGTTTATTTGCTGATTTTGCGTCATTACTTATGGTAATAGGAATGTGGGATGTTGTACTTTGGCTTGTTGTCGGCAAAGAGTTTGAAGTTTGCCAATATTTAAATGAAGGCTGGGGCATTATGCAGGCGCTGTATGTTTTAGCGGCGGGGTTTGGACTTAACTTTATATTTGCTTCCTACGATGGGACTGTTAGTAAAAATATTTTTAAAAATATCGGAATATCAATATTAACAAGCATAAAAAATATTATATCTGTGGTTTTAGGAATTACTAATGTTTTTTCCGATATTATGTCGTATATAAGGCTATGGGCAGTTGGACTTGCCGGTGCATCAATTGCAGGCATGGTAAATAACATGGCAAGCGGTATGCTTGGAGGAACAGCCGGTCCGGTCGTTGCTCAGTTATTGATGTTTGCCGGTGTTGTTTTGATGTGCTTTGGACATAGTTTCAATGTTGTATTGAACGTGCTTGCAGTGTTGGTACACGGCGTGCGTTTGAATACTTTGGAATTCTCCGGACACTTAGGTTTAACGTGGTCGGGATTTGCTTATAAGCCGTTTAAAGTAACGGCATAAAATAAAAACTGCAAATTGCAGTATAAAAGGAGACAGATATGGATTTAGGTTTATTGGGCGCAGGTTTGGTTATGGGGATTGCTGCGGTTGGTTCAGCAATCGGTATCGGGATTGCAGGTCAGGCAGCTGTTGGTGCTTGGAAGCGCTGTTATGCAAGTAATAGACCTGCTCCAATGACGCTGGTAACATTTGCCGGTGCTCCTCTTACACAAACTTTCTATGGTTTTATTTTGATGGGGCAGATGAAGGCAGCGGCGGCATCCGCATCCGGCTCTTTATTGCTTGGCTTTGGCATTGCTTCCGGTTTGGCTATGGCGCTTTCTGCAATTGCGCAGGGCAAAGTAGGTGCTGCTGCTTCTGATGCTCAGGGTGAAACCGGTAAAGGCTTTGCACAATACATTTCTGTTGTAGGTATCTGCGAAACCGTAGCACTTTTTGCAATGGTTTTGACAATGACAAGTTTGAAATAAAAGAATATTAACCGCAAAATCGGAACTTAATTTAAATATCCGGCTTGCGGTTTTCTTACCAATTTTTTGTTCCACAGTTGTACTTGGGAGGGGAAAACTGAATCGTTTAGCTTTTTTAAGCATACTATTTCTATTTTTATCTACTCTTATTTATTCACAAGATGAAGGCAGCGAAGGGGCTGATCTAAGTGTTCCTGTTGAAACGGCTGTAGATGCAGACGATTTTAGGCAATCGGCAGAGCGGCAGTTTGTATTTACAGGCGGCGGCGATGATTCTGCTGTTACTGCCGCACCGGTAGGCGGCGGTACTTCTACAATATTTGCTTTAATCCGAATACTTTTAGTACTTGCTGTTATGGCTGCCGCTTTTTACGGCATACTTTACTTAATCAAAAAAACAAAAAAGACTAATTCGGATGATGATACATACCTAAAAGTGCTTGCACGTACTGCACTCAATACATCTAGTTCTGCGGCGGTTATTTCTGTAGGCAGGCAAGCTTGGCTTGTTGGGATTACAAACAGCTCGGTCAACTTAATTTCAGAAATTACGGATCAAGTAACAATTGATTCTATGGAGCTTGCATATAGGACGGATACAACAACGGCTGCAGCTCCCTTAACATTTAAAAAACTATTGGAAAAATTTGCTGTTATTTCTGAAAAAGCGATAATGAAATCGGCAAATAAAGCAGCAAAAACTGCACCCTCTTTTGGGGGCAATGAAATAAACGGCATTTATAACAATAACGTAGCCCCTAGGGACACGGCACTACCAAGTGCAGATGACGATGCGGCGGCGCGGCTTAGGGAAAAGCGGAATGAGTTGCAGGGTTTGTGATTATGAATCAAATTAAAAAAACCTGTGGAATATTGCTGCTTGCTCTGATTGTTTTCGTTGCTGCCCCTGCGGCACTAAGCGCGCAAACTTTGCCTTCGCCGGCTGTACCGTATCCCGGATTAGCGGGGCAGGGGACAACGGCTGTTCCGCAGAATTCACCGGTTATTCCATTTGTGGATTTATCTGTGCGTAATCCTGTATCGGGCGGCGAGGTTGCATTTTCTGTTCAATTGCTGCTGCTGCTGACGGTTTTGTCATTGGCACCTAGCATTTTGATATTGATGACGAGCTTTTTGAGGATTTCCATTGTACTTGACTTTATAAAACGGGCACTTTCGTTACAGCAAACGCCGCCTAACCAGGTAATTTTAGGAATTTCACTCTTTTTGACCTTTTTTGTGATGTGGCCCACCTTTGATGCTATGTATAATAACTCAATAAAGCCGCTAACTGCCGGAGAAATCACTGTACAAGAGGCTTACCGTGAGGCGGAATCGCCATTACGGGTGTTTATGTTTAATCAAATGCGCACAAAGCCTAAAAATATTGAGTTTTTTATGGCGATGCGTGGGCTGGAAAGGCCGCAGAACCTTGCCGATGTGCCCACCTATGTGCTGATACCGGCATTTATTTTAAATGAGCTTAATGTTGCATTCCAAATTGGCATTCTGCTGTTTATTCCGTTTATAGTTATTGATATGGTTGTGGCAAGCGCCCTTATGTCGATGGGTATGATTATGCTACCGCCGGTTATGATTTCGATGCCGTTTAAGCTTATATTGTTTGTACTTGTAGACGGTTGGGGACTTTTGACCGAGCAAATAATGGCTTCTTTTGTGATGAGGTGATATGAGTTCAGGAGATATGGTAACTCTGTTGCGTGAGGGTATTTTAGAAGTGCTGCTGCTTGCAGGTCCATTGCTTTTTGTTGCTCTAGCTGTTGGTCTTGTCATAGCTATTTTGCAGGCAGCTACTCAAATTCAAGAACAAACCTTGACATTCGTTCCTAAAGTATTTGCTATTCTGCTGACACTAGCTGCATTAGGCGGCTGGATGTTTAGTATGTTGGGAAACTACACAATACGGCTTTTTCAGATGATACCGAGTGTGGCAGGGTAAGTGCGGCAGGATAAGATTGATATTCTAATTTTTACAGTTTTTGTTCGGGTATTTTTATTATGGCCTGCATAAGACACATATTCAAAACGGCTAACGGTTCAAACTTAAAATAGTTTAATGCTGTGCTGTCAAATAAAACTTGTATCGAAGTTGGAATTTCATCATCACCTTCGTAGTATGCCAACTTAACAGGTACACGAGGTAAAAGATCATAGTGCCATAAATATTTTCCCGGTTCATTATTTTTTTCTAAAATTGCGCCGAGTAGTTTTGCAACTTTTTCAAATTTGCCGTAATCTTTTCCGTATAATTTTTGCAATGGACCGTTTTTTGATTCTAGTGAAGATCCGCTGCTAAAAACACCATGCGAGTAACTACCTAGACGTGCAAACTGATTTAACGGCTCGCCGCCTCCTTGCGAGATCGCATAATATGCCAAAATACTTTTTATGTTAAATTCCAAAACATCACTATTGCACTTCCATTCAATTTGTTCTGAATCTAATTCAACAGAATCTTTTGTTATGCGGTATACTCTGCCTAAAAAATTTATTTTTAGGCAGCATGGATCATCCTCATAAATAAAACCCAAGCGGTGGGCAACTTCAGGAAAATCACATTTACATAAAAATTGACGCACCCAATTGTAAGTTTGTTCGTGCCCATTATGAACACCGCGAAAGTTTACTTCTTCCATAAATGATTCTCCTGTGTTCATTATAGATCAATTTTCAAAATACATCAATTGTGTAAGTATTATGAGATAAAATATGAGTTGTTTACAATACCTAATTAACATATTAAAATTTCTTATATGAATAATGAAGCAATCCTAAAACCGTTGCCAATCGGCATAAGTTTTTTTGACGCAATGATAGAAAAAAAATACTACTATGTGGATAAAACTTTGTTCATAAAAGAATTGATTGATAATAGTACGGGTGTAAATTTATTTACACGTCCGCGCCGTTTTGGTAAAACACTTAACATGCGTATGCTGCAATGTTTTTTTGAAGACACAAAAAAAACAACAGGTATAAATAACGCACCATTATTTGATGGTTTAAAAATAATGTCGGCAGGTGAAAATTATACAGCACATATAGGTATTTATCCTGTTGTCTTTCTTACATTTAAAGATGCAGGGCAATCAATATTTGAACATTCATTTTCATTTATAAAAACAGTTATTAGTGATGAATACAACCGGCATTCTTATGTATTGGAAGATACACGATTGTCAGGTAAAAAAGAAAAATATGAACGTATTATGTGCGAAAAAGGTGATATGAATGATTATTCGCAATCACTAAAATTTCTTTGCGAATGTTTATCTGTTTATCATGGGAAAAATACTATTGTGCTAATAGACGAATATGATGTGCCCCTTGAAGCTTCCTGGTCCAATAATTATTACAGCGCAATGGTAAACTTTGTGCATCCGCTATTAAGCTTTGCTCTAAAAGATAATCCGTTTTTGGAATTTTCAGTTATTACAGGATGTTTGCGTATTTCAAAAGAAAGTATATTTTCAGGATTAAATAATCTTGGAGTTAATTCTATTTGCGGTGCAAACTATACGGAATATTTTGGTTTTGTTCATGAAGAAGTAAATCAAATTTTATCATTTTATGCTCTTAACTCCCATTTTGATACCATAAAGAAATGGTATAACGGTTATCTGTTTGGAAATACTGAAGTATATAACCCATGGAGTTTAATCAATGTTGTAAAAGATTTATTTAGTGATCCTGCCAGATCACCTGAACCATACTGGGTAAATACAAGCTCTAACAACATTGTGCGCTCACTAATTGATAAAGCAGACAACGATACAAGATCAGACCTTGACACTCTTATTGCAGGCGGCGCAATAAAAAAATATATACACGAAGACATTACTTATAACGAGATAGAAAAAGACATAAACAATATCTGGAACTTTTTATTTTTTACCGGCTACTTAAAAAAAGTTGGTGAACATTTTGAGGGCGATAACAAACTCTACCTTGATTTAAAAATACCAAACATCGAACTGCAATATATATTTGAAACCAAAATACAAGAATGGTTTAAAGAATCTTTCTTACCAAAAAACGATCTGTCAAAAATGCACGCTGCCGTATTGAACGGTGATGAACAAATATTCCAAAAAGAACTTTCTTCACTTTTAATGAAATGTATAAGCTTTTATGATAATCAAGAAAATTCTTATCATGGATTTTTAACAGGTGTACTATCCGGAGTAGACGGCTACATCGTAAAATCAAACCGCGAAAGCGGCAATGGACGTAGTGATGTTGTAATGAGCTATGCAAACTTTGACGGTAAAGTAATAATATTTGAATTAAAGGCTGCAAAAACAGTCAAAGAAATGTCTGCTTGCTGCGAGGCAGCGCTTTCTCAGATTGAAGAAAAACAATACGAACAGGAATGGTTAGACGAAGGCTACACGGATATTTTAAAATACGGCATATCATTCTATAAAAAAAATTGTATGGTCCGATGCAAGACCTGCACAGGATAGGAGAATATTATGCAAAAAGAATTGTCTGTTGCACTGTTGCGATCTATTCCTGCAATGGAGGATCTGCTTAATACGGCTTGGGCTAAAGAATTTTCTGCAAGTATGGGGCGGAATACTGTTAAACAAATAATTACAGAAGCCGTAACCGGCATTAAGAGCGAAATTTTATCGGCAAATAATAATGATAATGATAAAGCTGATTATGTTGCGACAAATGATCTTATTGCAAGCCGCGCAACAGCCTTGTTGCATTTAAAATCGGCAAGCACACTTAAATACGTTGTCAATGCAAGCGGTGTTATAATTCATACAAATCTTGGACGCTCCCCGCTTGCAGACGAGGCTTTGCAAGCGGTCTACAACATTGCAGGCAAATATAGCACACTGGAATATGATCCAAAAACCGGCGAACGGGGCGGACGTAATGCTCATGTTGAATGGCTGCTGTGTCAAATAAGCGGTGCAGAGGCAGCTCTTGTTGTAAACAACAATGCAGCAGCTGTTTTGTTGGCATTGTCTGCAACGGCAGTAGGGCGGGAAGTAATCGTTTCTGCCGGTGAACTTGTCGAAATTGGCGATTCTTTTAGGATTCCCGAAATTTTAAGCTTTTCCGGTGCAAAAATGATCTCTGTTGGATGCACAAATTCCACACACATAGACGACTACCGCAAGGCAATAACGGAAAATACCGCAGTGCTTTTAAAAGTGCATCCTTCAAACTACCGAATAGACGGGTTTGTCAAATATACGTCCAGAAAAGAGCTTGCAGAGCTTGCAGCCGAATGCGGACTTGTTTTTATGGAGGATCTGGGCAGCGGTCTTTTATGCCGGTTAGACTTGCCTTTTGCAAATCACACTCCTTCCGTGCGGGATTGCCTGCACGAGGCGGTTAGTAAATCAGGCTCAAATGTTGTAACATTTAGCGGCGATAAATTGCTAGGGGGTCCGCAAATAGGTGTGATTGCAGGCAGTAAAACCATAATCGACAAGATAAAACGGCATCAACTTTTGCGCGCCCTGCGAGTTGACAAAATGACTCTTGCTGCCTTTGAAGCCACCTTGCGGCTATACCTAGCAGGCAAACAAACATCAATACCGGTAATCGGAATGATCGAAGCCGGCAAAAAAATGCTTTTAGACACTGCCCGCCGTCTGTGCCGTATGTTAAAGCGCGAAGTTAAAGACTTACCGTTTTTTGATGTAATTGAGGTTGTGGAAACCGAAGATGCAATTGGCGGCGGTTCATTTCCTACCGATGTTCTGCATGGTTACGGAGTCTCGCTGCATTGTGCTGCAACTGAAAATCAATCGCTTAGAGCGCAAGCCCTTGCCGCACAGTTGCGCTCCGCCGTAGTACCGGTTATTGCTACAATCCGCAACGACTGCGTTATTCTGCATGTGCGCACACTTTTGACCGGCGATGAAAAATTAATCGCAGCGGGTTTAAAGGAAGTCTGCACGAATATTGGTGATTTAAGACGATTATGAGTATGGAATATCCTTTTATTTTTGGGACGGCTGGACATATTGACCATGGAAAAACGGCTCTGGTCTCTGCAATGACCGGTGTGGACTGCGACCGGCTTGAAGAGGAAAAGCGGCGCGGGATTACGATTGAGCTGGGATTTGCTCCGCTTAATTTGCCAAACGGCAAGACAGTGAGTATTGTCGATGTTCCGGGACACGAGCGCTTTATAAGGCAGATGGCGGCGGGGGCGGCGGGTATGGATGCAGCTATGCTTGTAATTGCAGCAAGCGAGGGTGTTATGCCGCAGACACGCGAGCATCTTGATATTTTGAACCTGCTTGGAGTGCGCTTTGGGCTGGTGGCTCTTACCAAAAAAGATTTAGTTGACAAGGATATGCTTAACCTTGCTGCTTGCGAAGCGCTCGAATTGATACGGGGGACATGTCTTGAAGGTGCACCTGTAATACCTGTTTCGTCGCTAACAGGCGATGGTATCCCAAATATCATTGCGGAAATCGAAAAAATAATTGATAAAATACCGCCTAGACAGGGTTCAGGTGTGTTTTTTATGCCTGTTGACAGGGTTTTTAGCAAAAAAGGTTTTGGATCTGTGGTGACTGGCACCTCGTATCAGGGTACATTGAGCGAGGGGGAAGATGTCGAAATTATGCCTGCGGGCATTGTAGGCAGGGTGCGATCCTTGCAGACACACGGAGCAAAGGTCTGCTCTGTTACAGCCGGTCAACGGGTGGCAATAAATATTTCTAATGTTTCAAATGATCAATTGGATAGGGGATCTGCGATCTGCGCAAAGGGGGCATTTATTGCAACAGATTGCATAGACGCTCAGCTTGATGTTCTTCACTCAGCATCGCAGAACGTTATGCACTGGCAGCGGGTGCGCCTTCATGCGGGGACTGCTGATGTTGCCGCAAGGATTTCGCTGTTGCACCTTGATGCCGCGCAGCGTAAGGAGGGGATTTTGCCTGGACACAGCGGACCTGTGCAGATTTTGACAGAATCAAAAATAGCAGTTGCCGCAGGACAGCGTTTTGTAATTCGGTTTTACAGCCCGCTTGTAACGATAGGCGGCGGAAGGGTTATGTTGGCGAATGCAGAGTCTGCCCGCGGCAAACAGGATCGCGAGGCGAAGGCAAAGATTGTCGAAATGTTAAAAGATGACTTTTGCGCCGCCAATCTGCTTGCCGCCATTGTCCACGACAGGAGCATTATAAACATCGGTATGCTGTTTGAACTGTCCCAAATGGATAAAACTGCATTTAATATGGCTTTAAGTGAGCTTTCAGGTGCGCCGGAAAAATACGGTATTTTGGAATTTGGAGCGGCAAGGAATTGCATTGCATCTGGTGCTTTAGAGGCAGTGGTGCGCCAAGTACAAAGAATTTTGCATGAATTTCATACCGCACATCCTGAGCTTTCCGGTTTGGAAGCCGAAAAATTGTATACCGCTATTGAAAGTTTGCATGCCGCCGTCAAAATTACCGTAAATGATTTTAAAGACCTTGTAAACATTATGGCTTTTCGGCAGGATATTGTCCCTGTCGACGTGCAAGGTAAAACCTGTTACCGTGCAGTTGATTTTAAAGCCCTGCCTTTGGATGCAAAGTTTATGAACTTGGTTGAGCGTACACGGGAGGCAATCGCAGATGCCGGATTCAATCTTTTAAAACTGCCGGATCTGGAGGCAAAACTAAACGCCTCATCTTCCGATATGAAGCGCGCCTCTGTATTTTTACGCGAACAGGACGACCTGCGCACAATAGAAGGCGGCTTGCTGTTTTCTAAACCGATCCGCGAAAAGATTATCACAGTAATTAGATCAATAGCTAAAAATGGTGATATAACTGTAGCCGCATTGCGAGATGCTATAGGCGTAAACCGGAAAGATTCTCTTGCGATGCTTGATTTTTTTGATGCACAAGGATTAACAAAACGCGACGGAGATAAACGGGTGCTTGTTGGCAGCGGTAAAACGTAAGAATTTTAACCGCAGATTACACAAAATCAACCGCAGATTACGCAGATAAAAGTTAAGAAAATATTTTCTTTTATAGTATCTGTGTTATCTGTTTACATCTGTGTTATCTGTGGTTAAAAGATCTTAGCAATAATTTAGAGGGATCGGAATTAAAAAAAATAAAAATCCCCGCCGCAGAGCAGCGGAGATTTTTGTTCTACCGAAGAATTGCACTCCGGGTTTAATACCCTCTGTAACGCCCCAAAGGGGCGGGGGTATTAAACCCTACGGCACGAATAATGAGTGAAAGCTCTACAATGCCAAAAGGATCATATTGGAGCATACTTGGATGTGCTCTTAAAAGCAAATACAAAAATAGCGGAGGAAATGAGAATGAACGAAGCAAAAGCATTTTATGAAATGTTGGAGCGCACCGGAGTTGTTGCTGACTTTGAGGCGCGCGGTGAGGCACGTGGTGAAGCACGAGGTGAAGCGCGCGGTGAGGCCAAAGCTGCAGAAATTATCAAGGCGAAGGATGCCGCATTATCAGAGCTAGCTGCCGAAATTGCACAGTTAAAGGCGCAGTTGGCAACGTATAAATAAAAAAGCCCCCGCCAACATTGCGTTATGCTAATGGGCGGGGGCTACTACTAGGTGTTGCATAAAATGCAAACACCGTTAAGCGCAATGACTCCTGCGCGTGGGGAGGGTGTTAGTCGGTAGCAGTGGTTGCGTCAAATACGCAGGTATCACCAGCACCATTTGTACTTGCTTTGATAGTGCCTGTGGCAGCTCCGCCATAAATTTGGGCGAGGTAATTTGTTGAACTACCGTCAACCTGTACATCGTTAAAATTGCTTACAACAACTTTGTCATCAGCTCCGTTAACAGTTGTAACAAAATTAGTTTGAGGTCCTGAAAGACATGCATTTCCAGTATTGCTTGTAGTAATTTTTGAAGTAGGGGCAGTAAAAGTAATTGTGCCGGGACTTGCTCCGCGACCTAATTTTACCTGACCAACAGCTGTACTATTTGTACCAGCTAAAGCAATAGTTGTGTTTGCTCCGATTGTAAGATTGCCGCTTGCAGGAACTGTAATAAATCCTAAAATGGCTGTTGTTGATTTTATAACGAGGTCGCCTGTTGTTGAGGCAAAAGAAAGCACACTGCCAGCTTCTGTGCTAACACCAACACGAGCTGTTCCGCCAATTGTGATACCGGCAGTGAGTCCCTTGGTGTGTATTTCTGCGCCATTATGGAGTGCGATATTTTGCGTACCGCCATTACCATCGCCTTTAACTTCAATTACACCTGTTGCTCCGGCAATAGTAATATCCTCTGCATCATCTGCAGCACCTGCTGTTAAAGTTGCGTTGCTTAGATCAAGCCAGTCGGTCGCCGCATCTAAAGTTGCAGCATCGGCTGCAATAATTTTGCTTGTGCCGGCAACGGTAAGCTCAGGTGCTTGACTAGATGTAGCTTCCAGAGTAAGAATGGCAGTATCAGCGACAAATATACCTGTGTTATCAATTGTTACAAATGCAACAGATGGCGTAAATTTAGCTGCAGCTGCACCTACTGAAGCAAATCTTACATAATCCGAATCGCTGCCGACTGTAAGCCCCTTGCCTGCCCCGCCTGCAGTGTCAATAACACCTGCTGTAAATGTGACATCTCCATTTGCTCTATAGCGTCCTTCACCAAGTTTTAAAACTGTAGAATGTGTAATTACAGTGCCTGTTGCAAGAGTTATATCAGCACCACCTAATAACGTGATTACACCGACAGGTGTAACTGCACCACCTGTAACACCAACTGTGCCTGTGCCGCCTAGTATTAGAGTTCCTGCAAGTGTACCCGGCAATGTAACAGAGCCGCCGCCTAAGTTTGTAACAGTAAGTGCTGTTCCAGCACCGCTAATTGTAATGTTGCTGGTTGTATCGAGTGCGGTTAGTTCTGTTGTAGCAGCGCCTGCAATTGTGCCTGTGCCTGTTACTTTTGCAACTGTTGTATCAGAGCCTTTTAGTGTTAAAGCATAACCGTTTAGATCAAGGCTTTTTAAACCTGTGCCAGGTGTTAGGCTTAATGCACCTGCCAATTTAAGGTTAATGTCGTTGTTGCTTGTACCAATTGTCAAACCTGTTGAAGTGCCTACACCCTGTACCGCAATAGCACCGCCTATTGTTGTGATTTTTGTATTTGTCAAATCGACATCCGCAGAACCGATGTCGATTGAAGCGCCGTCGCCGATAATATAAAGGGTGTTACCCGAAAACTTTGTCCCAACTGCGGTTAGATCTTCCGCGCTGATTGCCGACAATGTGGAACCCAAAACGGCTGTATTGCCTGTTGCCTCTAATACCTCATCTTTTGTTTTAAGGTTTAACATAGATGATGGGTCTGTAATCTTACCTACCCAGTTTTCAGGTGTTGCAGCAGGTGCAATGAAGATTCCGCTGCCGATTGTAATGGTGCTAGCTGACGAATAGAACGAAACTGTAGCAGATGCAGCATTAAGAATCGAGGTAGCACCGGCAAAAGTCAATGGAGCAAAAAGTGTTACATCGGCAGTTTTAAGGTCTATTACACCAGCAGCTACAGCGACGCCGCCCGGTATGAAAACTTTTGCGCCGCTTGCTATAGCCATATCAATTCTGGCCTGTGCCACAACGGGATCGGTAACATCAATATCAACCGGTGCAGATGCACCCGCTCCGCCTGAGCTACCTGCAGGACCAGCTTCCGGATCGCCGCCGCATCCTACCACTGTAAACGCGAACGCGCTTACCAATAATGCAACAAATACACTTGTTGCCAGTGTTGTGAACTTTTTCATGTTCATAATGACTCCTGTTGTCCCTGTTG
>BTID01000002.1:0-39515 GCA_036245275.1 Termitinemataceae bacterium | reverse complement strand
CTGGAAATCAGAAAATGCCCAAAGAATGCTAAATTTAACATCAAAATGGGAGAGTGGTTTGTGGGAAACGCTAGTCCCGCAACTACTGGCGGCTGCCTAATTTACAGCTTAATTTTTGACACACCCATTGCACCCTAATCCACTTGCACTAATTTTTTTTTTGGGATAACATAATAATGTTGATTGTTATCAGGAGGATACATGAGTGCCGCAATAAGGCTAAAAAAATTTGGAACAAAAAAAAGACCTTTTTACCGTATCGTTGTCATTGATAAACGCAGTGCAAGGGATGCTAGGACTATCGAAGAAATCGGATTTTATCACCCGATAGACCTTGAAGAAAAACAGATACTTATTGACAAAGAAAAGGTTGTAAAGTGGTTAAAAGTAGGCGCAAGGCCGACGGACACAGTTCGTATGCTTTTAAACAGGAAAGGCATCAAATTAGGCGAATTAGACGCTTAATTTGGGAAAATAGAAAGGGCTTGTAATTTGGAAAAAGACCTAACAGAATACATTGTCAAATCCTTGGTAGATAGACCGGATGATGTTGCAGTTAACATTGTCGAAGATAATAAGGGCATCATCATAGAGCTGCGAGTTGGGGAAGGCGACATAGGAAAGGTTATAGGAAAACATGGACGCATAGCAAAAGCTATGCGCACCGTTTTACAGGCTGCCGGTTCAAGAAACAACAAGAGCGTTATGTTGGAAATTTTAGAATAAAATTTCCAAAGCAGAGTAGCGGTGTGTTAAAACACTCTTTCAGGTAAAGCTTTTGAAATCTTCTAAAAACGATATTTTTACTGCAGCGATCCTTGGTCCGCCTTTTGCGTTAGAGGGCTTTTTAAAGGTGCGCTCGCTCTCCGGCGAATACTCACACATCGTAAATCTGAAATCTGCTGTTATCAAGTTTGCTTTGCAAAATACTAAGACTAACGAACAAGCCGTACCGCAGAAAAAAACACTTGAAATTGAATGTTTTAAAGAATTAGGCGCTGATTTGCTTGTCAAATTCAAAAATATCGATACAGCCGAAGAAGCAAAAAAAATTTCCGGATCGGAATTGCTTGTAGAACGCGCCTTTGCTGCAGAGTGCGGCAAAGATGAATACTATATAGAGGATATAAAGGGCTTAAATGTGCTAAATGCTGCAGGAAGTCTTTTGGGCAACATCGCAGACATTGTAGAAGGCGGCAACGGCAGCCTTGCCGAGATTAAACTTTTAGACGGTAAAAGCAAATTTGCGCCATTTCGCGATGAATTTTTTGGGGAAATCGATATGGAAAACCAAAAAATTGTGCTTTTATCAGACTGGATTTTAGAATGAGCGGAGTCCTCAATTACCACTAAAATGCTTGATAGCCTTCGGTTTCTTTTATTTCAATTCTGAAATTTGCTACGCATGACCACCGACCGCTTTTTAATCTGTAGATAGGGAATTTTGAAAGAGCAATAAAACCGGAGGCACGGTGCGGGCGGTTTTTTTGAATCTGCCTAAGTTTTGTGCGCAGTGCAATTTTTGCGGCATCTTCAAGGGCAACCTTTTTTATATCGCGCCGGTCTGTAACGCCGGGTCCTCCGCCAAGCGGTCCATAGCCTTGCGCATTTGCATTAAAAAACGGAGATGAATTCCATGCCGTTATGCGCCGCTTTTGGCTTTGATTTAACCGGTAATCAACCCAAATAAAATACATATCCCCGTCAATACGGGCATCAGTAATCTGTATTTTATCATCACCAAACAAAACTTCGCCTTCTGGTTTTAAGCTAAGATATTCTTCTATGCCGCGCTGTCTGTCTGCAGGGGTGTAATCAAATGACCAGCCGTATATCATCGCAGAAAATGTACTTTGCGCATCTTCCAGTGCCCACAGCGAGGCTTCCGCACTATCTAATGGGGAAGCTACACCCAAGTTAATCGCATAAACAGGTTCAAGCTCGACACAAATTTCTCCGCGTAAAACATCAACAGTATCATACGCATACATACCAGATGGAAGATAAACTGCAAAGAAAATAAAAATCACTCTACATATCTCTTGCAAGTTTGTCAGTTCTCCACCAGACCATTGATAGATCGTTATTAGTTCCTAATAGGGCAGAAAGTATGCCTTCAGCAGATATATCGAATGCACAAAACTGAAGTTCCTGTTGCGACATTGTTATTAAACCGCGCCGCTGCTGCGAGGCATTGTTTAATGGCAAAAGTAAAATTGATAAACCTTCCTCTACCGGAAAATATAAAAAAACATTGCCGCCGCGCATTGCTCCAAACATTGAATATAAAAGATCTTCTGTTGTTTTTTTATTGTTGACTATACTTACCGATTCGTAAAACGGTAAAAGTACATGCGATGTATACGAGGCAGTTTCGGAATCTACAACCCATATATATGATGAATCCGGTTCACGTCCTGTTATAGTGTTTGTTGATTCATCTCGCAATTCACGGTAGTAGTCGATTTTTAAAAGTATCTTTCTGGCATCAGGTGTTACCGTTACACTGTCTAATGATGGGAAAAGTCCAAAGTGATCAGGCGGTACAGGAAGTTCATCCAAATTGAATTTTATGACATACAAAAGTTTACCTTGCGGACTAAACCACCATACATTCCATGTTTTAGGCAGATGACATACAACCGCAACCTCATCATTTATTGATGAATAGATTTCATTGATTCCCGGGAACGGTGTGCCGCCCGGTCCTTCCTGCCCTAAATACTCTATAAACCTGCCGTTTTCGTCAAAGTGCAGTACGACAGAATTTAACAGCACTTTATCATCTTTACTAAACTCCTGCCGCTCGTCGGGAATTGTATCTTCCACAAAAATATGTTTGTTTGAATTGACGGCAATGCAGCCGGGTTCACGCAATGGCCATGGGTATGCCCAGCGTGTTACAGATTCTGAATCGCTTTTGCTGCGCAGTGTGATAGGCGGCGGATTTGTTTCTTCGTTGTAGATCATAAAAAGTAGATCGCCGTAGGAATTGTAGCGCACTACTTTTTGTCCGTTACCGTTTGATATATAAAAAAGTCCATCGCGCATACGTACCGCAGTTTTGCTTGTACGCCTCCTGCCTTCTATGTCAAACAGATCGATTTCGTCTTCCAGCCTGCCTATACTCATCTTCCAAAGATCCATTCGCTCAATAGAGCTTACTTTGTTTTTTGAGCATGACGAAAAAACAATAAGTAAGAAAAGCAGAGCAATTACAAAAAAATGTTTTGTGTTTGTTTTTGATTTTATTTTTGTTTTCAATTTGCATGGTTCCTTCTAAAAACACGGTAATTTATATTTGGAAAAATATTATTACGTTGTTCTATTTCTGTAAGAAATCTTGTATTTAAATAACTGCTCCCAAGCGATTCGTAAATTGTAGTAAAGTTACGCAGATGATCTTCTAAACGTTTTTGTGCGTAAGAGCGCCATTTAGGCAGCATAGCGGTGTGATTTTCCGACATAAGGCGTGTCCAATCCAAACTTATCGCTAGTAAAATTTCGCGTGCAGCCTGATTAAGGCAGCGTGCGCGTATTCCTGTTTCATTTTTAAAACGGTCTGCAAGCTCTGTCATACGCAGAAGTGCCTGTGATATATGTCTGTATGACCAATCGTTGTTTGCGTCAATTAAATTTTCCGCATAACCATTAAAGCACGATGATGAAGCACAAGGATCTATCGTTTGAAAATTATTTTTATCCTCGCCGGCTAAATATTCTGAGGGTGTCATAAATACAAGACTGTCATCTTTAGCACCAAATCTAAAAATATTTTCTAAAAACACAGGACCTTCAAACCAAAAACGTCCAAAGAAATCAGCGTCCCAAGTACACAAACTGATCAAATTTTTCGTTGCCGCACTACTGTCATTTACGCTCTCCTTTTGCATCTCTATTAGCGCTTTGCTCAATGCGTTAAGACGGCGATCTAAAAAAGTTTTTGACATAGCGATGGCTTGCTCCCATGCCTTTTGCCGGTTATACGTTGTTTTAGGTTCTTTGTGGTTGCCCATTGTTGAATATTTAAATCCTGTAGGAATCCGTATCCCTTTGGAATTTAAAAAAAGTTTGACATCATTTTTAGGCAGAGTATCAACAGCATCATTATAAAAATCACGGAACGATGGATCAAAAGGAATGCCCATTTCTTTATCCATTATGTCGGTATAAGCATAGTAATCTTTGATCAATAAGTTGGTGCCAAGTTTTGTTTTAACCGGATAAAAACTGCCATACTTTGCAGGCGGATTTGCAAGGAATGCTCCATGAGGTTCAATAATAGACCATTTAAAATTATTGTTTTGCAGATGTTGATCTAGATCGCTGTGCCAGCCTAATTCCGGCAAATAAATACCGCTGCTGTCCTTGCGGAAACACAAGTTATGCGAAATAATTGCAGTTTGCAAAAGAGCATCTAGCGCACAAGTATTATTTTTAATAAACGGCAAAAAACAATTTGTAGCAGGTGTTAACACTAATTCCAAAAAACCTTTTTTTTGGAATGAGGCAAATGCGCCGGGAATGTTACCGTTGTATTTTTCTGCAAAAACTTTTTTGTTGTTGATTGCTCTATCGCGGTAGAATTCTGTAAGCTGTAAAAGTTCTGAATCTTTTTTTGTGCGGTTTACTTCATCGTGACCAAACTCTATCTGCCTGTCCAACCATGAAAAATAGCGCTGTATTAAAACATCATCTTTGAGCATGTGACACATTGACGGAGATATAACAAGAGCCAGTTTAAACGGCACAGAATCAGCTTCCAAATTTTCCATTGTCTTTAAGAGCGGCAAAAATGTTTCAGAAATTGCCGAATAGAATGGTGTTTCTTCGTACACAAAAGGCATTTCAGGATGCCTAACAAAAGGAAGGTGCGAATTTAAAACAATGGATATTACCTTTTTATTTGACATTTTAATTTATATTTTTTCGTCGGAATCTAAACGAAAACTTAATGTCCGTTCAGAAGTGCGCATAACATTTATGTCGTCTAAGCCGGATGCTTTAATAAAAAAATTGTCTTGTAATAGAGGATCGTTACTGCCGGGTATTGCTAGAATATGCGGCAGGGTAAATGGTTTTGACACTGTAATAACCTCTATATTTACGCCAAGCACTGCACAAAGTTCAACTTGAAATACTGCATCTTGTCTTGTTTTGCAAATTGCCTGACACGGTCCGTCCGGCGGAAAATTTACATACAGTGAATTGTCGCTTACAGTTACAGGAATAGAAAATAAATTTTGACACTTGCTGCCCATTGTACATTCAAAAAGTTTTACACGTAAGATGTATGAATTAAAATTCGCAGTCTTTTCGATTTCCTGCTTTACAGAAGCGCGAATCTCCCAATAAACAAAAACCCACAGCGGATCGCGCACAAGCACTTCAATATATGTTATGTTGTACTGTTCAGGCAATTTTGCAACTTCAATTTCTTCAGGAACATTCGCCGTATCGGCGGTCGAATCACTTGTATGCAAACCAATGTTTTTAAAATCTGCAGCATCAAAAGGATTTTCTTCTTGATAAATATTTAGACAGGGTGCATATTCCAACAACTCATCAATAATAAATAGACGGTCCTTATCAAGACTTAACTCAATGCCAAGCCTTTCTGCAAGGGCAACGAGTTCATCTGTGCTAAAACGCTGAAGGTAGGGTTCATTTGATAGAAAATCTTGCATATACGTTATAAGTTTACTAAACAGAAGCGTTCTTGCCAAGACAGCGAATTGCGCCCCATTGACACACTGCCAAAATACAGCATTGACAAAATTAGGAGAATATGTCAAAGTAGTCAGACTGGACAGACTAAACAAGGTTTTATAGGAGGTTAAACATGAATAATGCTTTATTTAAGGGGTTTAATACATCACAGATCGGGGATGAAAGGGTGATAAAATCCCGTTCATGGCAATTGCAAGAGGCAAAGGCAAAATTCAGCGAAGTTATCAAACGTACATCAAGCGAACCTCAGATTATAACGGTTAGGGGCGAGGATGTTGCCGTAATCATTTCATTTGAAAATTACAAAAAACTTGTTAGACCAAAACCAAAATTGTATGATTTTATCCAAAACTCACCATTATGCTGCCGGGAAGCCGACATCATCTTTGACTCAATAGAAAAAAATAAACAGCTTTGCGAAGAACGGGATCTTAATTTATGAACTACCTAGTCGATACAAATGTTATATCAGAATTCAGGAAAACTGATTGCAATGATCATGTGCGATCTTTTGTTGAATCTTTGGCAAATGAATCGCTTTATATTAGTGCAATTTCTTTAGGCGAGATACAGTATGGTGTTGCAAAAATGGAAGCATCAAAGAAAAAACACGAATTACTTGTGTGGGTCAGTGTTCAGTTACCGGATTGGTTTAGCGAGCGTATAATACCGGTTGATAGCGAGATTTCTTTTGTGTGGGGATCATTACGTGCAGAACATAAAGCAACGTTACCGGCAGTCGATTCATTGCTGGCAGCCACTGCATTAACACACCATCTAACTATATTAACACGAAATGAAAAAGATTTTGAAAACATATCAGGGTTAAATTATATAAACCCATGGAATGTATAAAGGGGTAAGGTATATGTTATTCACGGCAAAAGAAATTACAGAAACTATTGATATGTTTTTGCGTAACAAACTTGATATACGCTGCATAACGCTTGGCGTGTCATTGCTTGATTGTGCGCGGGGGAATCCGCAACGTTCGTGCGAATTGATAAAAGAAAAACTTTTTAGGACGGCGGGTAAACTTGTTAAAACCGGACGCGAAATTGAAATTGAATACGGAGTGCCTATCATAAATAAGCGCATATCGGTAACGCCTATTTCGTTGATTGCCGGTGCTGCAGAAACAGATAATTATGTGCAGTTTGCACAAGCACTTGATGATGTTGCAATTGAATTGGGAGTTGATTTTGTCGGAGGATTTTCTGCACTTGTACAAAAAGGTATTACAAAATCAGATCGAATTTTGATTGAATCAATACCGGAAGCCTTGTCGGTAACTCATCGTGTTTGCTCCAGTGTTAATGCAGCCAGCAGTAAGGCAGGCATCAATATGGACGCCGTCCGTCTGTTAGGGCAAATGATAGTGAGCACAGCGGAAAAGACTGCTAAAAATGATGCCATAGGCTGCGCAAAACTTGTTGTGTTTTGTAATGCACCGGAAGACAATCCGTTTATGGCGGGGTCTTTTCATGGTATCGGCGAGGCAGAAGCTTGCCTTAATGCGGGTGTTTCAGGTCCCGGTGTTATTAAAGCCGCCATAGAAAACTGCAAAGGTATGAGCTTTGACGAACTTGCCGACACAATAAAAAAGACTGCCTTTAAAATTACCCGCATGGGGCAGCTTGTTGGTAAAGAAGCTGCAAAACGCTTAGGCGTCCCCTTTGGTATACTAGACCTATCTTTAGCACCGACACCGGAAGTAGGAGATTCAGTTGCCCGTATTTTAGAAGAAATGGGTTTGGAAATAGCAGGGACACACGGTTCAACTGCGGCGCTGGCACTGCTAACCGACATGGTAAAAAAAGGCGGCGTAATGGCTTCTACTCAAGTCGGCGGGTTCTCCGGTGCATTTATTCCGGTTTCAGAAGACGAAGGAATGATTGCTGCTTTAAAATCCGGCACACTGAACATTGATAAACTGGAAGCACTTACCTGCGTCTGTTCGGTAGGACTTGATATGATCGCCGTACCGGGCAGCACAAGTGCCTCGACAATTTCGGCAATCATTGCCGACGAGATGGCAATCGGTATGGTTAACAACAAAACAACCGCCGTCCGCATAATCCCTGTGCCAGGTAAAAAAGCAGGCGACTGGGTAGAATTCGGCGGACTTCTAGGCGGCGCACCAATAATGGATCTGCACAGCGCAAACAGCAATACATTCATTGCACGCGGCGGTCACATTCCCGCTCCTATACACAGCTTTAGAAATTAGCTCCGGAGGCATCCGGTTTAGGGTTTAGGGTTTAGTATCAATTTCAGTTTCAGGATTTAGTTCGGTAGCGGGTTGTTCAGGTTCAACAGGTTCCGGTTTAAGAGCCATCGGTTTTGCTTTGACAGAAATTGGATTTGTAGCTTTGTTTGCCTGATAAATGTATATAACCATGCGGGTAAGTGTTTCGGCAAGGAATGCTCCGGCAAGCCCCCAAAAGCCTCTTGTAACCCACAGCATTGTTGTAGATTTATCCATCATACCATAACCATATTCAGAGTCTACCGAATGTATACGGACTGCTTCGTTATAATATTTTTTATACATGTTATTTGTTAAAATTGCAAAAGGCAAAGTGATCCAAAAACGTCCGTAAGCGCCGTAAAATTTACGCCGCGCTTTTTCTGTTCTGCCTTCTTTAGGTTCCGTTTTTGGTTTTAGTATCAACGCATCGTCTGCAATTTTAAAAATAGTTTGCGCTGTTTTATTATCTTTTGTTATTACATTGTATTGGCGCACATCGCCGGTTATACCCATTAAGTCAATCGGTGTCTGACCCTTGTAGTATGAACCTTCGTAAACGGCGGCAGTTTCTTCGCCTGTAAGCTCATCTTCTACAATTCCAGCTTTTTCTTTTTTTCGTTGTTCTCTTTTTGAATCGGGTTCAATTTTTATATCTACCGAATAATTTGAAAGAGGCGCAGCAGCAAGATCAACAGAAATATCTGCAAGTTCATTTTCGTTAAGAGTGATAGTAGCATTTGTTGTTTCATGGTTTTCTGCATAGATCGAAATATCGACATCGCCCGGTGTAAAATTTAAAACCTGAGCTTCGCCGCGACCTGCAAAATAATCGCCAATAACAATGACAGCATTTTCCGGTGTAGCTTTAATCCGTATGCCGCTAGACTTCATACCGGTAATCTCGTCTATTAAACGGTTTGTCAATTCTGTTACTGCATTAGTCAGATCGTTAACCGAAAATATCACACTATCTAAATAACTATATTTACGTTCCGATATTGTCCATAGAGCAATTTGTACATAAAATCGTCCGTAGTATTCCGTAATTTTCCCGCTTACAAAACCATCGGCTTTTTGTGTTTTGCAAAAAATGTATTCTGATCCGGTAATTGGAGCTGCAGGAAGCTCAACATCACCGGAATTTTTAGTAATATTAAACTCCGGTTCTATTTCCACTATTGGCGGTACAAGACGCGCTTGATTGTAATTTTTACGCAACTTTTCAAGTTCGTCATCTGTTTTTTTTAGACCTTTTTTGTACTGAACATCTGACAAACCTTGATATAGAAGTTTATCGCGTTCAGTTTGCTTTGCAACAATTTTTGCGGCAGCATCTTTTTCTGCATTGTAAGCGCCGTACATTCTGTAGTATTCGTATTCATCGGGGCGGCGTAACTTTTGATCGGTGTGTACAAGGTTGATAACAATATTTCGTGTAACAAGAGATCCAACTGTTTGACGCGCCTGCGGCAGTTGCGAAACATCAAATTCTGTAACACACAGTGTCCATGTTTTGTTGATAGGTTCTATTTCTTGTGCCGCACCCTTTGCGTATAACGGGACTGAAAAAATTGAAAATCCAAAAAGACCAACAAAAAAAGAGAAGTAAAAAAAATTGGATACTGTTGTTTTTTTTTCTGACATTTTCTTAATGTGGTTTACGTTAACGGAAGTTGATATACAATCAATCTTATTACACCATTATCTTATATCCAAAATTTCTGCAACAATACCTTTTGCAATTTGTTCTATTTTTTCTTTTTCGATACCTGTAACTTTTACTGTACCATGCCTCTGTGTAAGATCATCACCTTCCTGCGAAACAAATGCTACGATATTGCCGCCTTCTTCCGCTATGCAATTTGTAAGTTTTGCAAGCTGACCTGGTTTTTCCTGCATGGAAAAACTAAAACGTACACCGGAGTGCCGCGCTCCAAAAGCATTAACAAAAAATTCAAATAGATCGCTTACTGTGATAATGCCGACTAAAAGTTTGCCGCGCATAACAGGTAGACAATTTAGATCGTTATCTGCCATAACCCGTGCAGCTTCTTCGATCACTTCGTTTTCCTCTACAGAAAAAACTTTTTTTGTCATAATTTTTTCGACTTTTAGTTTGGAAAGCAAATAACTAATTTCGTACATGTCCAAGGTTGTCGCTGCCGAAGGACCGGCTTTTAGAAAATCTTCTTTTGTTGCAATGCCTACGAGTTGATTCAGCTTGTCCAGCACAGGCAGGCAGCTAATGCCTTCTTTGTCCATTAGTGTGCGCGCTTCGCTTACCGGCGTATCTGTGAATGCGGTAACCGGATTTTTTGTCATAATTCTGCTTACTATCATATTTTATCCTCCTATAGGTTCTGTTCAATTAGGTTCTGTTCAATTAGGTTCTGTTCAATGGGTTTAACCGAAAGATGCAGCTCGTCAAGCTGTTTTTGATCTACTTCTGCAGGGCATGCATCCATAGGGTTTTTCGCAAATGAATCTTTTGGAAATGCTATAACCTCTTTTATTGAATCCTCGCCGGACATAAGCATAATAAGCCTGTCAAGACCCGGAGCTATACCCCCGTGCGGCGGTGCGCCGTAACTAAATGCCTGTGTCAAAAAGCCGAATTTTTTTTCGGCATCTTCTGCGCTAAACCCAACGATGTTGAATATTCGTTTTTGCAACGCCGGATCGTGAATACGGATTGAGCCGGAGGCAAGTTCATAACCGTTTAAAACAAGATCGTAAAGGTCGCCTTTGACCGCCCCCGGATCACTTTCTAACATATTGTGATATGCTTCCTGCGGGTATGAAAACATGTGATGAGCCGCCTGCCAGCGTTGTTCGTCTTCGTTGTACTCAAAAAGCGGAAAGTCTACAATCCAAACAAACCGGAAGTCATTCGGTTTAGCTAATTTTAGGTCTTTACCTAATTTTGAGCGCACAGCACCAAGTGCTATATTTGCAATTTGCCGCTTTGAATCTCCTATTATAAGTATAAGGTCGCCTGTAGATGCACCTAGTGCGCCGCAAATTTCTTTTGCCTGTGATGCAAAAAATTTTGACGCGCCGCCTTCCAACACGGGGGAGGATTCGGTGCCAGACACCTTAATCCAAGCCATAGCTTTTGCTTTGTAGATTTTGGCATGCGTTTCTAATTCTTCAATTTGCTTGCGTGAATACGTTGCAGCACCTTTTACAACAAGTGCTTTTACAGCCCCGCCTGATTTTGTAATGCCTTTTAAGGCAGCCTGTTGTTTTTCCGCCTCGCCATCTTCTAATGCTTTTTTTAAGGCTTCAAAGCCGCTATTCACTGCAAAATTCGAAAAATCTTGCAGCTTCATATCAAAGCGTAAATCAGGCTTGTCGCTGCCGTAAAATTCCATCGCCTCTTGATACGTCAGACGCTCAAAAGCAAGCGGCAATTCAATATTCATACACTTTTTAAACACATAGTTAAAAAGCCCTTCAGTCATTTTTAGTATGTCTTCACGGCCTACAAAAGACATTTCAATATCAATTTGAGTGAATTCAGGCTGCCTGTCCCCCCGCGAATCCTCATCGCGGTAGCAGCGGGCAATTTGAAAGTATTTATCAAAGCCGCTTACCATCAACAACTGTTTGTAAAGCTGCGGCGATTGCGGCAGTGCATAAAACTTTCCTGCATAAAGGCGTGAAGGCACCAAGAAATCCCGCGCCCCCTCCGGAGTGGAGCGTATAAATGTAGGTGTTTCTATTTCGTAAAAACCTTGTCCTATCATCCATTCGCGGACGGCAAATGTAACATCGCTGCGCAGTTTAATGCGTTTTTGCATTGAATCGCAACGCAGATCAAGATAACGGTATGTTAAACGCAGTTCCTCTTTAGCATTTGCCTGCTGTTCAATTTGAAAAGGCAGTACAGGACACCGGTTTAAAATGATAAGCTCCTGTATCGCAACTTCAATAGTGCCCGTTGCCATATCAGCATTGACCATCTCTTGCGGTCTCTTTCGGACATGCCCTTTGATAGCTACGCAGTATTCATTGTGAAGTTCAGCGGCTAACGCAGCAAGATTATCCGGCGCACCGGCATCAAGCACTGCTTGTGTTAGTCCGTAACGGTCGCGTATATTGATAAACGACACCCCGCCGTGATCCCGCTTACGATCAACCCAGCCGTTTAAAACAACTGTTTTTCCATCGTCTGCCGCAGTCAATTCACCGCAAGTATGTGTCCTTTTACATTTTTCCATAGTAAAAGTTTATAGCAAAAAATATGAGTATGCAAGATTGCGCATTGCGAATCCAAAGTCCAACCGTTATTCGTGCTTGTTACTATTGTTTAAAGAAAGATGGCTTATGTCAAACGGTGTTTGCTGATATACATAGTTAATCCAGTTAGAAAAAAATAGATGTGCGTGCGCCCGCCAGCGTACAAACGGTTTGTTTTTTGGATCATCATTTAAATAGTAATTTGTAGGAATATTTATAGGCAAACCTTTTTCCTTGTCGCGTTTATATTCGCCGTCCAGTGTCAAAGCGTCGTATTCCAAATGACCTGTAATGTAGATTTCGCGGCCGTTACGTGCCGTAACTATAAACGGACTGCCGCAAGGTGTACACGATTGTATTTTTAATTTTTTGTTAGACGCAATAGAATTGCGGTCGCTTTCTGTATGGCGCGACTGCGGTGATAAAAAAATATCATCAAACCCGCGAAACAGCGGGCTTAAACGCTCATTTACATTATGAGCAAAAACACCAAAAAGTTTATTGCTAAGGGCGATCTTTTTTATTCCATAGCGGTGATACAAAGCTGCCTGCGCCCCCCAGCAAATGTGCATTGTAGAAAAAACTTTTTTGGCTGAATAATCAAACAGCCGTGTAAGCTCCTGCCAATAATCCACATCTTCAAAGGAAAGCGTTTCTACAGGAGCGCCGGTAATAATCATACCGTCAAAATATTCGTCAAAAGCATCTTTTGAGTTAATGTAGAAACGCTCAAGATGACCCGGCGGCGCATTATGTGATTCATGGCTGCCCATATTTAATAAACATATATCAACCTGCAGCGGCGTGTTTCCTAAAAGCCTTAAAATTTGAATCTCTGTATCCACAGTGGTGGGCATCAAATTCAAAATCGCCACCTTTAGCGGACGTATGTCTTGTTTTACCGCCAAGTCCTCCGGTATTACAAAAACATTTTCGCCTGTCAGCTTTTTAAATGCCGGTAAATCTTTGTCTATTCTTATGGGCATATTTAATTATAAAAAGCCTGTTAACTGCGGCAGACTTCTATGCCCGGAAGTTTTTTGCCTTCCAATAATTCAAGTGATGCTCCGCCGCCTGTTGAAACATGGCTCATCTTGTCTGCAAGTTTAAATTTATTTACAGCGGCAACTGAATCGCCCCCGCCTACAATTGTTATAACGCCCTTGCCTGTCATACCTGCTACAATTTTTGCCAATTCTTCTGTTCCCTTAGCAAAGGCATCAAACTCGAACACACCGACAGGACCGTTCCAGACAATTGTTTTTGCTTTTGCAAGCACTTCTTTGTATTTTTCTATTGTTTTATTCCCAACATCCAGCCCCATAAGATTGCTGCTTAAATCCAAGCTATCAACATACACAGGTTTTGCATTTGCATCAAATGCTTCTGCGGCAATGTGATCAAGCGGCAAAACTATTTCTACACCGGCAGTTTTTGCGGCGGACAAAATCTTTTTAGCTGTATCAATCTGATCGTCTTCTACCAAAGATTTTCCGGTATTATGACCTTGCGCTTTTAAAAAAGTGTAAGCCATTCCGCCGCCTATAACCAATGCCGCAGCATTTTTTAAAAGGCTTTCTAACACGGCTATTTTTGACGAAACTTTTGCGCCGCCTACAATTGCCGCAAGCGGCTTTTGAGGGTTTGTAACTACAGGTTCAAGATAGTTTACTTCTTTTTCCATAAGGAAGCCTGCAAAAGCCGGAATGAATTTTGCAATGCTTGCTGTAGATGCATGATCGCGGTGTGCCGTTCCAAAAGCATCGTTTACAAAAACATCACCATAGCCTGCCAATTCTTTTGCAAGTTTGTCGCGTGCGGCATCATCTTTGGAAGTTTCTTCTTTGTGGAAACGTGTGTTTTCCAGCATGATAACTGTTCCGCTCTCTTGTCCGTCAATAAATGATTTCTTGCCGAAACAGCCGTCTTCACCTGCAAACACCACAGCAACACCTAGTTTAGAGGCAAGATAATCTGCAACAGGCTTCATCCTGTGTTTGCCTTTTATATACGAAGCTTCATCAAAAGTCTTGCCGCTTTTTGCTGCCTTGTCTTTTGCCTTTTCCATATCCTTTGCAGGATCGCCAAGATGACTCATCAAAGTTAGGCTTTTTACACCTTGATCCAAAATATATTTGATTGTGGGAATCGCCGCCATAATGCGGGTGTCGTCCCCTACAACACCATCTTTCATGGGCACATTAAAATCAACGCGCATAATAACACGTTTGCCTTTAAGGTCTGCTTGCTTTACTGTTTTGATCATTTTTATCTCCTGTATACTCTTGTATAATAGATAGAGTTTAACATAAATTCAAAAGACTCGTAAAGCTCACTATGATCTATCGATCTCCCCATCGATCTCCCTATCGATCTCCCTATCGATCTCCCTATCGATCTACCCTATTGCGCAATTCAAAAAAAACGTTTAACAATAAACTATGGCAAAAGTGGAATTGATTTTAGGTGATATTACGAAATTAGATGTTGATGCAATTGTAAATGCTGCTAACAACAGTTTGTTAGGCGGCGGAGGTGTAGACGGTGCGATTCACATGGCAGCCGGTAGGGCGTTGTTTGATGAATGTGCAAAGATACCTAGCGGACCATTTGGACGCTGTCTTACAGGCGAGGCGGTTGTAACAGGAGCCGGAAATTTAAAATGCAAAAAAGTTATTCACACAGTGGGACCGGTATACCGCGGCTGCACGGAATGCGGCGAAAGTGAGTTGCTTGCATCATGCTACAAAAACAGTTTGATTGCCGCGCAAGAAAACGGATTGGAAAGCATAGCGTTTCCTAATATAAGTTGCGGTGTCTACGGTTATCCAAAAGATCTGGCTGCAAAAATTGCAGTTGAAACCGTGTGCGAAACCTTGAAAGAAACACCGTCAATAAAACATGTTGTCTTTGTTTGCTTTTGTAAAGAAAATTATAGTTTGTACGAAAACTTAATAAACTCATAAAAAAAAATATTGGAGGAAGAATGCATGATTGAAGTTCACAATCTTGTAAAAACGTATGGCAGTTTTCATGCGGTAAAAGATGTTTCGTTTACTGTTGAAAGCGACCATGTTTTGGGGTTCCTTGGACCTAACGGTGCCGGTAAAACAACCATAATGAAAATTTTAACAGGATACCATTTTCCCAGCGGCGGACAGGCTCTTGTAAACGGACTTTCCGTGCAGGAATATCCTGTTGAAGTAAAACGTCTTATTGGTTACTTGCCGGAATCTGTGCCGCTTTACGGCGAGCTTACTGTTGACGAATATCTAAACTTTGCCGCCGCGGCGCGCCTTATCGAAAAACCGCAGCGCAGAGCAAAAATCGGTGCTGCTTTGGAAGCTTGCGGACTTGGCAATGTACGCGGTAAACGTATCGAAACACTGTCAAAAGGCTATAAACAGCGCACAGGACTTGCCGGTGCTATTTTGCACGATCCTGAAATTTTGATTTTGGACGAACCTACAACCGGCTTAGATCCTAATCAAATTATCGAAATACGTTCCCTTATAAAAGAGCTTGGTAAAAGCAAAACGGTAATTTTATCAACACATATTTTGCAGGAAGTAGAGGCGGTTTGCTCGCAAGTTTTAATTTTAAACGAAGGCAGGATCGCGGCGCAGGGTACACCGGAGGCAATAGCAGGCGAAATGCGCGGCGGTCTTACTTGGATGTTAGCGCTTAAAGGCGGCAATGCAGAATCTGTACGCACTGCACTTGAAAATTTTGGAGCGGACAATGTTGCACTTGAAATAATCAATGTTATGGAAAATGACGGTGCTGTAGAAGCATCATTCCTTATAAAAGATGTCCAAAACCAAAATCAAAATGCGGAACAAATTTTTGATTGGGCAGTTAAAAACGAATTTAAAATTTTACAGATGAATACAAAAAAGATAAGCTTAGAAGACATATTTGTAAAACTTACAAACGAGGCGGCATAATGGACAATACAGAAATAAAAAATATAAATATACAGTGGAAATCAATTTGGGCGCTTGCCCGCAAAGAGCTTTACAGTTTTAGCATAAGCCCTGCATTTTACGGTGTAACACTTTTCTTTCTGCTGTTTACATCAATATGGCTTTTTAATTTTAATAATTTTTTCGGCAAAGATCAGGCAACGCTGCGCTCATATTTTGTTTCGTTCCCATTGGTGTTCATTTTAGTAATACCTGCGCTAACAATGAAGTCATGGGCAGAAGAGCGCAAGTTAGGCAGTGTAGAGCTGCTTTTAACAATGCCTTTTTCCGAATGGGATTTGGTGCTGGGCAAATTCTGTGCATGCTTTTTGGCAGTCGGTGCAATGTTACTACTTAGTGTGCCGCTCCCGTTAAGCCTTTTACCGCTGGGTTTTTTTGACGGCGGCGTTATAATTAGCGAATATGTAGGCGTACTGCTTTTATCGGCAAGCGCTACAGCACTTGGTTTGCTGCTATCATCAATTTCAAAAAATCAAGTTGCTGCATTTTTAGGATCTGCCGCTGTTCTCTTAATAGTAATGATGATAAATCAAATACCATTTACACAAAGTGTGCCCGCCCCAATTGCAGGATTTATCAATTTTATTTCGCTGTCTTTCCATTTTGAAAGTTTTGCAAAAGGACTTTTGGACAGCCGCGATTTGTTATTCTTTTTGTTAAGCACCTTGTTGTTTTTGTATCTAAACACGCGTGTAATTATTTTTAGAAAGTGGAGTTGAAAATGACAAAAAAACAAACATCAATTATTACGCTGCTTTCTGTTGCGGCGATTGTTTTAGCACTTCTTGTTTCCAGCCGGATTTGGTTCCGCATTGACCTTACTGCGGCAAAAGCATACACAATATCTAACGTGTCGCGCAACCTTGCAAAAGATTTAACGGAGCCTGTGCAGATAACATATTTTGTGTCGGATAAATTATTCAAACTTTATCCAAACCCCGGTCAAATTAATGACCTTATCACTGAATACACGACATATTCAAAAAACATGATTAGGTTTTCTGTGCGCGACCCTGCAAAAGAAGGGCTTGATCAGTATATGCAGCAGCTTGGTATTCCGGCGCAACAGATGAACTTATTTGAAAAGGATGAGGCATCGGTTTCTTTGGTTTATTCCGGTTTGCTTTTAGAATATTTGGACAGGCAAGATGTAATTCCTGTTATTTTTACCCCAGATACCCTTGAATACGATCTTACAAGCCGCATAAGAAACCTTGTTTCAGAAAGAGAGAAGAGTGCGGGTATTTTAATTGCAAGTCCATCAAAGAGTTTGGAGCAAAATTTTAGGAATTTATACCAATATTTGAATATGACAGGTTACAAACCGCGTCAAATTAACTCTGGTGATGAAATTCCTGCCAATTTATCGCAACTTATAGTCATTGGCGGTGCGGATTTTCTTGATGATTGGGCACTATACCGCATAGATCACTATATCCACCAGGGGGGCAAGGTGATATTCCTTACCGAGTCTGTCAACACATCGGTAACAAATTACGGTATGACGGCATATCCTATGGAAGATTTAGGGCTTTTGGAGATGCTTGCAAGTTACGGCGCAGATGTAAAACCGGCGCTTGTTTTGGACAAGGCTTCTATTACCACTACATTTCAATCACCCTCAGGCGAGGTGCGGCGTATACGTTATGGGTTTTGGCTTAATGTGATACCGGAAGATGCGGACAAAAATCATCCTGTTACCACCAATTTCGGCGGGGCGGACTTCTTTTGGGCAAACCCAATTGTACTCGTTGCTCCGAACGGTATAGAAGCTGCCTCGCTTTTAACAAGCACTGAATTAGGCTGGCTGCAAACAAAAGATTTTGTTATAGACCCTGACCGCGATTATGAAATGAATGCAGAAGAAGATGAAACACGCGGCAAACAGACCATAGCGGCGGCACTTTCAGGAAAATTCCCTTCTTACTGGCAGAATAAAGAAAAGCCTGTCCGCGAAGGTGTGGAAGATTTTCTGCCGGATATTGTAGGTCAGGCTGCAGAAAGCCGTATCCTTGTGGTAGCTAACGTGAATTTCGTAAATGATGAATATATGAGAGATGAGCGGAACATCAGATTTTTTCTTGCGGGGACAGACTGGCTTAGCAACGATGATGACATAATCGGCATACGCAACCGTGTACCGGTTACAGGCGGACTTAACCGCATTGCAGACCCGCTGCAGCGTCTTGCAACGATGGCATTCGCAAGACTTTTTAACACGGTGATTATTCCTCTTGCCGTGTTGATTTTTGGTCTGTATTCGGCACATAAGCGTAAAAAACGCACAGAAGGACATAATAAGGAGGTATCCAATGCCGTTTAAAAGTGAATATCAAAAGAAACTAGTAGTTTTAAGCTCAATTTGTGCGGCACTTGTTGCTATTTATATGCTAAGTTTTGTATTTAGCTCGGAAAAATCAGCAGAACGCAGTGCCTTATGGACAATAGTAAGTGAAAAATTAACTAAAACTGTCGAAAATATTGAAATTTCCGGCAATGATGATGAGAGTATAAGCCTTTTTAAAGAAAATGATCATTGGTTTGTATCATACAATGAATTTATGCTGCCTGCCCGCTTGGAAAAAATTGAAGAGCTTCTAAAAGATATAAGCCTTCCCGCAGCATTTCCGATACGATCTTCATCTGGCAGCGATAGTATGAAGTTCGGTCTAGGAAGCAGTGCAAAAAAAATTATATTACGCACTGCCGACGGCAGCGAAGTTTTGGAATTGCAGATAGGCAACCTTGACAATGCCGGAAAAAATATCTATGTCGCACGGAAAGGCGAAAAAGAAGTGCGGCTTGGTAAAGATATTTTTTCCGCATACTTAAACGGTGCGCGGACAAGTTGGCAAGATATGAGATTCTTCCCCGCAAATATTGATTTAAAATCAGTTCAACGGGTTATAGTTTATCAAAAATTATCAGGCGAAGATGAAACCCAAAAAGAAGACTGGACAATGGTCCGCGACGGCAGCGGCTGGAAATTCGAAGAGGGCGGCGAAAAAGCCGACAAAACAAAGGCAGATACCTTTGTGCAGAGCATATTAGACTCCTCCGGCGAGGACTTCCTAACGTCTCTTAGAATAACAGATGCCGTTTTTGCTGTAGAAGGCAAAGTTCCATCTAGAATTGTTTTGGAAACAGGGGACGGCAAGAGCTACAAAATAACTTTAGGTCCAAAGGCAGCCAATTATGACGGAAATGAAAGGCTTAGCGCAGCTGTTACCGACAGACCATTCGTCTTTACTCTGGCAGACTGGACGGTGAACCGCCTGTGGAAAGATAAAAACGATTTGTTATAAAAATATTGTTATAAAAATAGTTTAGAAATTTCCCGCTGTGCCGATAATAAAGTATGCAAATACAAAATTTTTCAGTTGCTGCGTCGCAACAAAGTGTTCAAGAAGAAGCTGCCGTAAAAGTAGCAAAAATGGGTTTAGATTCGATAAAGACTGAGGGTTCGGACTTAGCAAAGCTTTTAAATACTTTGCCGCCTGTAAAAGATCCTGCCGCTGGTAACAACGTAGATTTTCTAGCCTAACAAACCCACTGCGCAGATTACATCTCTTAGCGGCCGCGTATACCAAGCGGTTCCGAAATTTGAAAACCACTTGCGCGGCGAGTTGCCTTCTGTCAATGCGGTGTGGGGATGTCTGTATCACTGTGATCAGAATGTCCCCACTCCGGTTTTTTGGCAGAGCAATATTTGGCTAAAACCGTTTACCTTTGAGTTTGATACTATTTCGCAGGCGGTTGCTACTCTAAAATCGGTGCAGCGGAATTGGGCAAGCTCGCTTTTTTGTTGTTTTAGGCGCGGTGAATTGATCCGCAAAAAGTTACCGTTCATAAATATGAGTCCCAAAGAGTTTCCATGGATACTGCCGGATTCTCCAATGGGCGCGTGGACGCTTTTAGACGATCATACCATTGCAGCATCTGCCGAATGTTCCAGCCCGTTTCCTGCAGGCAAAATAGAGTTTGTGCAAAATAAAATTGATCCGCCAAGCCGTGCATATTTAAAATTGCAGGAGGCGTTTACCTTGTGCCGCAAGATGCCGCACAGCGGTGATCTATGTTTGGATGCCGGTGCGAATCCCGGCGGCTGGACATGGGTGTTGGCACAGCTTGGTGCAAAAATCACATCTGTTGATAGAACACCGCTTGATCCGCGGCTGCTTGCCATGCCTAATGTAAAATTTATAAAACACGATGCATTTACATTAAAGCCGCAGGATATAGGTGTCCTTGACTGGCTGGTATGCGACATAATTTGTTATCCGCCGCGTTTGTATGAATGGATAGGCGAGTGGCTTGCAAGCGGACTGTGCCGCAATTTTATTTGCACAATAAAAATGCAAGGTGATTATTTTGATGCAAAGACAACATCACTATTTGCCGCCGTACCTAATTCAAAAGTGGTGCATTTGAATTATAACAAACATGAATTAACGTGGATTAAATTGCACGATCAAAAATGAATATTTTAGAAGATGGTATAAAAATTTTGCCGCTTTCTACACAATTTTCTTGCGTAGAAAAATTAAACTCATATATAAACGAGATCGAACTTTTTAACGGTGCTTATGGTTTGGTAAATTATGCATCAAAAGAAGAGCTTATTATAAAACATATTTTAGATTCGCTTGCACCATTGAATATTTTACAGCATATAACAGGAAGTTGTCATCAAACGCAAACGCTGCACTTTGCTGATGTTGGTTCAGGTGCAGGACTTCCCGGCATACCCTTAGCGATATGTTTGCCTGATGTATCGTTTACATTGATTGAACGTTCACAGCGCCGTGCAGATTTCTTACGCAATGTACAAGCTGTGTTGTCATTAAAAAATGTTGATGTGTTGGAAGCCGCTGTAGAAAATATTTCTACTACGTGCATTTCCAGTGCATTTGATCTTGTAACATTCCGCGCGTTTAGCCCGCTTGAATACAATCTTGTTTGCAGCATTTTTAAATTGATAAAAAAAGACGGCGTAATTGCTGCATACAAAGGCAAAAAAGAAAAAATAAAACTTGAGCTTTTACAGCTTGAATCTATAGCGGCATCTGATTCAAACGGCTGCAAATTGGAAAGCAGCACAACAGAGATTTTCGTACCGTTTTTGGAAGAAGAACGGCATATAGTTGTGTTGCGCCGCATAAGTTAAAACAACAACTTGCCGTCCTGCATATCCCTTTTTTTTAACAGGTCAACAAGATTCAGATGCTTGTAAGCAAGCTCAGTTACCATTCTGCCGCGGGGAGTTCGTTGTAATAGACCGGCTTGTACCAGATACGGCTCGTAAAAATCTTCAAGGGTGTCTACGGATTCACCTACTGATATGGCGAGTGTTTCTGCACCAACAGGACCGCCTGAATAGCGCTCTATGATCATTTTTAGAATTTCGCGGTCAAGGCGTTCAAGACCCAGTTTGTCAATTTCCAATTTTTCCAAACTTTCGCTGACAACAGCGGCAGTTATCGAAGGCATTTTTTTTACCTGAGCAAAATCGCGCATTCTGCGCAAGATGCGGTTTGTAACACGCGGCGTATAACGTGAACAATGGGAAAGAAGTTCTGCAGCATCGTCATCAACTTTTACCGCCAAAATACCGGCTGTGCGCCGTATAATTGCTTTAATGTCGGCACTTGCGTATAACGAGAACCGCAAGGATATTCCAAAGCGGCTGATTAACGGACCGGAAACCATACCGGCTTTTGTTGTAGCGCCTATCAGTGTAAAAGGACGAATTGGCAGGCGCATTGTGCGCGCTGCCGGTCCCTGCCCTATTATCCAGTCCAGCTCATAATCTTCCATAGCGATATATAACATTTCTTCGATTGCAGGTTTTAGCCTGTGTATTTCGTCGATAAAAAAGACTGCATTTGCTTTTAAGTTTGTAAGTATGCCTACAAGATCTTTTGGTTTGTCAAGTGCAGGTGCAGATGTTTCTATAAACTCCGCACTCATTTCGTTTGCCACAATGTGTGCAAGTGTAGTTTTGCCAAGACCAGGGGGACCTGTTAAAAAAAGATGATCAAGACTTTCGCCGCGCTCTTTTGCCGCTTTAATAAAAATTCCTAAATTTTCTTTTGATGTTTGCTGTCCTATAAAATCAGCCAAGCACTGCGGACGCAACGCAACATCATGTTCATCTTCGCCAAGATGCTGCTCCGCATGCAATATTTGACCTGTATTTTCTAATTCCATCACACACCTGTTATATGACATTTTTTATGTCGTAAGCAATAAAATCGCCTTTCGGAAAATAGCATTCTCGTTATCTTTATCACCGCTTGAATTAAGTTCTAATGCAGCTTTATTAAGTGCTTCGATTGCTGATTTTTTATCGTATCCCATTTCGCATAACGCGTTTGCCAATTCGTTGTACGGTGAAATTTCTTTTTGTTCGCCGCCGCCGGATGCTATTTTTCCTTTTAATGCAAGAATCATTTTTTGCGCAGTTTTTTTACCAAGACCCGGCACAGTCTCTAAGCGTGCAAGATCACCGGCTTCCAATGCTCGTTCAAGATCGCTCAACGATATACCGCTTAAAATTTTTAGTGCCGCTTTAGGACCTATACCTTCTACCTTTTGCAGTTGCAAAAAAGCATGTCTCTGTTCACTGCTTGCAAATCCAAAAAGTTTCATTTCTGTTTCGCGGTGTACAAGATGTGTCCAAATACGTGCCGTGCCGCCTATATCAGCAGTATTTTCAATGTCGCGCACACTCATTGCCAATTCCCATTCAACGCCGCCTGTACGTAAAAACAGGCAATCCCGTTCTTTACCGCTTACAATACCTTCCAAACTATTAAACATAGTTTAATTATATCATAACGATGAACGATCTTGCAATTTGCTATTTATTATTTGCACTGTAGGGTTTAATACACATTTACCCAGTTCTCTAGCTTAAGTGATTTTATATTTTTATAATGATTTACGTTATTTGTTACCAAAATACTGTTATTTGCAATGACTGTCGAAGCAATAAGAATATCTGCATCTCCAATAGTTATTCCTATTTTTCTTAGCTCTGCATAAATATTTGCGGCAATCATGACAGAGTCACTTGAAAGTTTTCTCTGTCATCCATAATTTCTTGCACTAATTTTACATCATCATCATCAAACATTCCAATAAAATCTAGCAACTGACTCTGATCTTTCTTGATAGTATATTCTCTGCGACCAACATTGACAGGTTCTTTTTGTTTTGGCTCATCTGCAAATTTTTCAACATTTTGTAAAATATTGAAAATAAATGTCATTTTTTCTTCTGGAATACGCTGTATTATATCAACAGCACGTTTTTTTAATTGTGTCATTTTCCACTTACTCCTTCAAAAACCAATATTCATATACCGCAGACTGTATTTCATAGTTAGAGTTTAATTATATCATAACGATGAACGATCTTGCAATTTGCTTAAAGCTAAAGCCCTCTTTTCTTTTTTACGGTGATAATCCACAATTAAGCAAGCGCACAAATAATATGAAAAAAGCAAAATTGATTTTAGAAGACGGCACAGAATACACAGGATTTTCCTTTGGTGCCGCTCATAGTAAGGCAGGCGAGCTTGTTTTTACAACAGGTATGACAGGATACCCCCAGTCACTTACTGACCCGTCTTTTAGAGGGCAGATTCTTGTTTCCACGTACCCGCTAGTTGGTAATTACGGTGTGCCTTTGCCAAAGAGCGGCAAGGCGTCTGTTGACGAAAACGGTGTCCCTCTTCATTTTGAATCGGATAGAATTCAGGTTTCCGGATTCGTCGTTATGGAAAACTGTGAAGTTCCAAGCCATTTTTCAGGCAGCACAACTCTTTCATCATGGATGCAGCAGAATGATGTTCCTGCAATTTGCGGAATTGATACACGCGCCCTTACAAAAAAGCTAAGGGAATCCGGTGTTATGCGTTCAAAGATTGTTGTTGAAGACACAGCTGATGTAGCGATAGATTCCGGTGATATTCGCCACCCCGTTGCAGATGTTTCTTGCGGCGAAGTAAAGATTTATAAACCCAAAACATCAAACTTAAAACACAATATGCGGATAGTCCTTGTTGATTGCGGGGCAAAGGCAAACATCTTGCGCTGCCTTTTAGAACGCGGTGTTGAGGTAATTCGTGTGCCATGGGACTACGACCCATTAAGTGCGGGTGCAGAGCTAAAATATGACGGACTTTTCCTGTCTAACGGACCGGGCGACCCAAAAGCTTGCGGCAAAACAATTGCAATGCTGCGCCGTTCGTTTTCTGCAGACAAACCGGTTTTCGGTATATGTTTGGGTGTGCAAATAATGGCTCTTGCCGCCGGTGCTGATACATACAAACTGCCTTACGGGCACCGCGCTCAAAATCAACCTTGCATAGAATTGGAAACACAACGCTGCTATATCACAAGCCAGAATCATGGTTATGCGGTCCGCAGCGAATCGCTGCCTCGTGACTGGGAAACATGGTTTGTAAACGCCAATGACGGCACCTGCGAAGGCATAAAATCAAAAAACAAGCCGTTTTCCGCCGTTCAATTCCACCCGGAAGGCTGCCCCGGTCCCCGTGACACAGAATTCCTTATCGACAGGTTTCTGGATCAATGCCGGCATAAATGAACAAAAATAAATTTGTCCGCATATAGGCGGATTAGGAGATATAAATGCAAACATTGAATATGATTGGGCAGCCTTGCCCGATTCCTGTGGTGAATGCTAAAAAGGCACTTGCACAGCAAGACTCGCAGGGAGTTATACTTATAGTAGACAATTTTGTCGCGGTTCAGAATCTGGAAAAGATGGCGAAAGGTGAAAAACTCGGCTTTTCTTATTCCGAAGACGGCGAATCGCAATGGAAGGTAACGATTACAGGAAGGATTACCGGAAGCATTCAAGGCGGTCATGAGAGTGCGCCGTCAACTGCACCGTTTTCAGGCGGCAGCAAAAAAGGACCGGTTGTTCTTATAACGTCCGAGTGCATGGGTAGGGGTGCAGATGAGCTTGGCAAGATGCTTATAAAGGGTTTTATTTTTTCGCTTACACAACTGAATCCGCTGCCGGAGGCTGTGCTGTTTTTGAATGGCGGGGCAAACCTCACTACGGAAGGGGCAAATACCGTGCCTGACCTAAAGGTGCTTGCAGAAAAGGGAACGGTGATTGGCACCTGCGGCACTTGCGCAAATTATTACAAATTGACGGAAAAACTTGCCGTTGGAAGCATCGTTGATATGATGAAAATAACTTCTGCTATGGCGCAAGCATCGGGCGTGATTACGATTTGATCTACGCAAACTATGCGGCGACATCTCCGGCTTTATCACAGGCGGTGGTTTGTGAACTTCGCCGCTATGTTGAGGGGACACATCTTAATGCAGGGCGGAATTTTGAAGGCTTGGAGGCTGGTCATATTGCTTTGCGTGCCCGCCAAGCTCTTGCAAAAATATTTTGCGTCCGCGACCCCCTGCAGGTGGTATTTACAAGCGGCGCTACAATGTCGCTTAATATGGCCATAAACGGCATCGCCAGAGAGGGCTCTCATGTAATCGGCACGAGTATTGAACACAATGCGGCAGTCCGCCCGCTTGAATTATTGCGCAAAAATGGTTTTATAGAGCTTGATTGGCTGCCGTGTAACACGGATGGCTCTTTTGACCCGCAAACCCTGTGCAAATTCATAAAACCCAGCACTAAACTGCTTGTTTTAAGCCATGCCTCAAATGTGCTAGGCACAATATTGCCTGCAGCCGAATGTTTTAAAATTGCCCATGATCACGGCATTATTACTGTTCTTGACGCTGCGCAAACTGCAGGAGTGCTGCCTTTTGATGCGGCCGCTTTGCAGAATTGTGATGTTATTGCCTTTGCCGGTCATAAAGGGCTATGCGGTCTTGCCGGTTGCGGCGGTCTTGTACTTGGAGATGCCGCTAAAAAAGAGATGCGGCCTTGGCTCGCAGGCGGAACCGGCAGTGTATCGCAATTGCCGGAAATGCCTGATTTTCTGCCTGACAGATTTGAGCCCGGCACTCAAAACACTATCGGCATATTAAGCCTTGCCGCCGCTGCCGAAGAAATCCTGCAAATAGGCATAGAAAAAATACGGAACCGCGAACATTCACTTAGCAAGAGATTTTTATCGGGCTTGCAAACACTAAAAAATGTCCGCACCTTAGGCACTCTTAATCCGGATTGCAGTGTAGCTGTTGTCTCTGTTGTTGTTGATGATTACGATCCGGCGGATGTTTCACGCCTTCTGTTTGAAAAGCACGGAATAGTTACCCGCAGCGGCTTGCACTGTGCGCCGCAGGCACACAAAACTGCCGGAACATTCCCCGCAGGCACAGTGCGCTTTAGCTTCGGCAGGCAAACAACAGAACAAGAGATCGATGCCATACTTGAAATATTAGTCGGCTTTTAAGCACCTTGCGGCAAAATCTTTTGCATCTTGCAGATCCTTGTCATCGGGCTTACCTTTGTTTACAAGGGTAAATTCCGACGCGCAATAGAATGTTTCGTCAATGACGGTGATGCCTTTAGCGGTAAGCAATTTTTTTATGTTCGCTGGAACAGATTGGATGCCTGCCGATGTGCCGAATACGGCAGCTTTTTTGATTTTGCTTGCGTCAAGCCCATTTATAAAGTTTTTTAGACGCGCATCAATAGAAAATGCATACATAGCACCGCCTATAAAAAGCAAGTCAACATCACCTTCAAGTTTTTCGCTAATAATCTTTGCTGTAACTCCGGCTGCCTCTGCAATAGCGCATGCAATCTTCCCCGTGTTCCCGCTCCTTGAAAAATACCGAACTTCAATTTTCATTTAGTTGCCTCCTAAAATATAATATCTAATTATAACACACTAATTGTTATTTGTTAATTTGTTAATTTGTAACCTTTTATCATATTTTTGGTTATTTAAGTACAAGCAAGGTTGAGCCCAAACCAAACACCACCAGCTCTCTTGCAACGATAAACTCCTTAACATTGCTGTTCCTCCTACGGCAATGTTTTTTTTTTTTATTTTGCGGCATGCTCCAATCGAAGCGTTGCTGTAACTTGGTCGCAAACTTCAGAAGGGCCAAAGTATTGAATAGCACCCGGATAGACAAAGCATGTTTTGCATGCCCAGTCGGTGCGTTCTTTTGCAAATGCTTTAAATGGAGCGCCGTCAAGTTCGACAAGAGCTTTTTTGATGACAGGTTTTTTGCTGCCGTGCCGTTGCTCCATGTTCATCATCATTGTAAGCGGAACACCACCTGCTAACCACTGCGAGGCAGGGGCAGTTAAATTGCGGACGCTGGAAAGGTATCCGGTTAGACCGCAGGCTATAAGGGCAAAGGCACTGTATCCCAAATTGTAGCAGTAGTCGGCATCAAAGTTAGATGGGAATGCAGCCCTGCCTTCGTAGCCGAAAAAGTGACCTAGCGCGGAAAACTTTCCTTTGTAAACACCTTTTGATTTTTGCACGGCAAGATGCCTTTCTACCATTCCAATCAATAATTTTTCTGTTTCTATTCTTGAAACCTGTACATTGCCGTGCGGATCGCGGTCTAAAAGCAACTGTTTTGCGATTTCTTCAGGGAAATTTTCAAAAAGAACCATAGAAGCACGCGAAAGATGCTTTTCTAGCCAATTCCGCTGGCTATCAAACGATTTTAACTCGCCAAATTCATCTTCATTCTTTGCTGTAAGGTCGTTTAACTCAGAAATCAGTGCCTTTACCTCAGGAATAAACTCAACAAGACCTTCAGGAATCAGAATTACACCAAAATTTTCGCCATTATCTGCCCTTTTTATCACTGCATGCGATATTTGATCGATAATTTCAGACAACGAAAGCGAGTTTTTTTCCACTTCTTCAGAAATTAAACAAATATTGGGGTGAGTTTGCAGAGCCGCTTCCAAAGTGATATGGCTGGCAGAACGTCCCATAAGTTTTATAAAATGCCAATATTTTTTTGCACTGTTTGCATCCCGCTCGATATTACCGATAAGCTCGCTGTAAGTCTTTACCGCCGTATCAAAACCAAACGAAGTTTCGATATATTCATTTTTTAAATCGCCATCAATAGTTTTTGGACAACCGATTACCTGTACATCACTGCCTTTTTCCAAAAAGTATTCTGCCAAAAGTGCCGCATTCGTGTTGCTGTCGTCCCCGCCTATTATAACAATAGCATTAAGATTAAGTTTTTTTGCAGTCATAAGAGAGCTTGCAAATTGTTCCGGCGTTTCGATTTTTGTACGTCCTGAGCCTATCATATCAAAACCGCCGGTATTCCGGTATTTGTCCATCATATCGGAAGTGATTTCAATATGCTCACCGTTAATAAGTCCTGAAGGACCATTCAAAAAACCCAAAAGATGCGATGCAGGGTTTGCCTGTTTTAACCCGTCAAATATTCCGGCAATAACATTGTGACCGCCCGGAGCCTGCCCGCCGGAAAGAATAACAGCGACTGTCCGCGCCTTGCCCACGCAGTCATTTTTGCCGTGAACAAACGTAGCTAACGGCTTACCAAAACTGTGCTTAAAAATTGCCTTTAAATCTGACTGATCGCTAATAGCGCCGGTTGCATTGCCAAGCTGCACAGTAATTCCGTTGATGCCTGCAGCGCAGAAAATCTCCGGCTGCTTAGGTTTATACCCATAACGAGCTTTTTGAAGGTTAGAACATTCCATAACTTTCATTATCAGAATTTATGACGGCATTTGTCAAGGATGAGAATTTTTTGGGTGTGTCAAAAAATGATGGCAAATTTAACACAGAGGTACGGGAGGTACACAGAGGGAATTCGGAGGAAGAACAAAAAATTCTTATTCCTCATATTCTCCTCTGTGTTTCTCTGTGTGCCTCCGTGTTAAAATTCTTTAAATGTGCCATTAAAAATTGTTGACATAATAATTATTGATTGACCTTACTTCAATTTTGCGGTAGGCTTAGTTATTCTATGGTCGTGCGGACTTTAAACGTAAAGGAAATTATGAAAAAAATTTTGGGAATCTTATTTCTTACGGTATTTAGTGGCATGTGTGCTTTTGCGCAGTTTGTCCCTGACACAAGCAAAGTCAATACCGTTGCAGAAGCAAAGAAGCTTAAGGATGATACGCATGTAGTGCTTGAAGGCACAATAAGCGGAGCAATCAATGATGACAAATATACCTTTAAAGATGCAACCGGTGAAATAACTGTAGAAATTGACGGCAAAATATGGAAGGGTCTTTTAGTTGGTCCCGAAGACATCGTTGTAATCTACGGAAAAGTTGATGTTGAAAACCGTAAACACACTATTGATGTAAAAGAGATCAGTAAAAAATAAAAAAATCTACTCTGCCGACAATGCATCTACAGGGTCGAGCTTGGCGGCGCGGCTGGCAGGGTAGAAACCAAAGAATATACCTACCAGAACAGAAAATAAAAATGCGCCTATGCATGCGAGCGGCTGCAGCGCAAATGTCCACTTCATAAATAATATAACCACAAAGCTTATAACGATGCCGATCACTATGCCTAATGCACCGCCTAGCAAAGTAATAGATGCGGACTCTACTAAGAATTGTATTCTGATTGCGGCCGGACTTGCACCGATTGCTTTTCGTATGCCGATTTCTTTTTTACGTTCGGTAACGGTAACAATCATTATGTTCATAATTCCTATGCCGCCTACCAAAAGCGATATGGCTGCAATACCTGCAAGCAATAAGTTCATAGTGCCTGATACAGAATCGTATTGATCCAGAATGCTCTGCATTGACATAATATTTAATGCATATTCATCACCGGTTTTTTCTTGTGCATACGCTTTCATTTCGTCGGCTATTACAGATGCACTTTTTGGATTGATAGCTTCAATGATCGCTGTGGAGGCATCCGCCGTTGGTGCGATTTTCTTTTCGTAAAAACCGCGTGTAATATAGACATCAGTTTCTGCAGATTCAAAACCGGTTGTGCTGCCTGTTAAAACACCAATTACAAAAAATCCAAAAATTATATTATCTGTTTGCAGTACGATCCTCTGTCCTACCGCGCCGCCTTCGGGGAATAATGCCTTAGCGGTTTCACTTCCAAGTATGATAACTTGCGCACCTTCTTCGCAATCCGACACGGAAAAATAATTTCCATCTCCTAATTTTAATCCGCTTGTTTCCAAATAACCATATTCAACTGCTGTTAAATTACGCGATGTACTTAAATCATTTACCGCTAATGTCCCGTTAAGCGAATTTGTAAACCAAATTTGTTTTATGTTTTTTAATCTGCCAAAAATTTCTTTACGAAAAGCTTCGTTGATCTGCATACCGGATCTGCCGCGTCTGCGCATAAATCCTGAGCTTACGTTAACCATATTTAAGTTTGCAGATGAAAATACTTTTTTTACATTGCTTGATGCACTTTGTCCTAGTGTTGTGATTATGATTACAGATGCCACCCCTATGATAACTCCCAGCAACGACAAAAGTGTGCGCGTCTTGCTTCTTTTAAAACATCTAAATGAATAAATTAAATCTTCAAACATGATTCTCCACATCGCTTACAATTTTGCCGTCAAAAATATTTATAAGCCGGTTTGCTGCAGAGCCTACCTTGCTATCGTGTGTAACAATAATAACTGTTGTACCTTTTTTGTTGATCTCTTTAAATAGATTAAGTACCAATGTGCCTGTTTCAGAATCAAGTGCGCCTGTCGGCTCATCTGCAAGAATTATTTTTGGATTTGTAACGGCGGCGCGTGCAATTGCGGCACGTTGTTTTTGTCCTCCTGAAAGCTCGCTAGGACGATGATTCATCCTGTCATCAAGTGATACATTTTTTAACATATCGCATGCAATAGTTTTACGCTTACGCTGTTCAATGCCCTTATACCGCAAAGGCAGCATAACATTTTCTAACACAGTCATAGAGGATAAAAGATGATACTGCTGAAACACAAACCCTACAGTTTTGTTGCGAAGGGCGGCAAGTTCTGTTTCGTTTAACAGTGCCGTATTTTTTCCATTTATAAAAATTTCGCCGGATGATGGAGTATCCAAACAACCTATCATATTCATACAAGTTGATTTTCCGGAACCTGAAGGACCCATTATGGAAACATACTCACCTTGTGCAATGCTAAACGATACACCGCGAAGTGCATGCACAGTGTCTGCGCCCATAGTATATATTTTTTGTACACCGTTAAGTGAAATTATATTTTCCGGCAAAATCTATTCCTTAAGCGGCATTCTAGCGCCGCGGCGGTCCTATTATTACTGGTTGAACCTGTACTCCCTGTTGTCTACCGTTGCGGCGCTGTCCGCCTTCCATTTGCGGCACACCTTTACTGCCGGAGACCGGATTTTTTTCAAGTTGTTTTAATTTGTCGCCTTCTTGTAAGCCTTTTATTATTTGAAAAAATCCTGCACCGTAGGGACGCGCCTCTACAGTAACACGTTCTGTACCTCCATCCGGCAAAATCTTTTCTGCACGAAATACGTGTTCTTCCCTTGCTAATGCCTGCCGTTCCACTAACAAAAATGTATGCGGCGGACTTATTTCTATTTCGCCTGTAAATGAATAGTTAGGCAGTATTACATCCGGCGGATCATCAATTCGTAGTTCTGCATTTACAACAGCCGCGCCGCGTGTTGTTTTTGTTCCAATGGCAGGAAACGAATACACATAACCTTCTATAGGGACATTGCCGCTTGCAGGAAACATAAAAGTTACTTTTTGTCCATGCTTCAATTTAGGTGCATCTGTTTCTACAACTTCTACGGTTGCTTTTAAATATGTGCGATCTAATATGGTGCCGATAGAATCTTTTGCTAACAAGTAATTATCTGCCGACGCTGTAAATTGTGCTACAACACCATCAAAACTCGCCGTTATTTGCCTGTCTTTTATACGCTGTAAAAGCACCAAACGTTGTTTGCGCATTAATTCAAGTTCACGCGGCGCACCGGATAGCCGTTTTTGATCTATATCATAATCTTGACGTGCAAGATTGTAACGTTGCTCTGTATCGTCTAACTGTAACAGAATTTGACCTTGCGTTACTTTATCGCCTTCTTCTACATAGACTGCAACAACAGATCCATCCCCTGCCGCTTGCAAAGTTTGTTCTCTTGCAGCAGAAATATTGCCTGCAATTTCTATTATGTTACGCACTACTTCGCTATGTACAGTGTATGTAACTTCTTCGGAATTCTTGCCGGATTTTTTTGTAATTATAAAATAAACTGCCGCAGCCAAAGCAATAATTACAGTAACAACAATTATTGATTTATTTACCGGTGATTTCTTTTTCATTCTATTTCCTATTAACTATTAATTATTATTATATCACTCTTCTGTAAAATATAATGAATAATCAATAAGATGTTTTACTATTTTAATATCTGTTAACAAACATTGATACTGTGCGCGTTGTGCATTTGAAAGTGCGTTTTTATAATCGCTTTCGTTTACAATACCGTTTTTAAAATATTCAGTTGTATCGGCGGCTAACTTTTTGTAAAGGTCTGCTTCTTCTGCTCTTTCTTGTTTTTCCCACAAAAGAGTAGTGCGTGTTGTGTCCATTGTAAACGCTGTGTCCGACCATTTTTTTTCCGCTTTGGCGATAGCTAACAATTCAGACTCTTCAGTAAGAAGTTTATCTTTTTTATCTAAAAAAGATAAACGCAGATTATTTAAATTTAAACCTACAGAAAATGTAAAGCCGGGCTTCTTGGCGGATTCAAGCGGAATTTCAATTGCCGTAGTTACATTTACACCTGCTGAGCTTAGAGCCAAACCTGCATTTGCACTTGTTGTTTTGTTAAAATTTCTATTGTTAAGTGTAATGCCTCCAAGTGCAGACAACTCAAAAGTTTTATCCGCTTTTCTTGTAAGCTTGCCGATATAATGATTCCACTTTGCACTTTCTATATCTGTAAAATTATTTTGCTGCAATGATGAAAAATCGGCAAGGTCATCTAAACCGGAAACATCGTCAAACACAACAGGCAGTGTCTGTGCTTCCGGTGCGCCGCAGTCTTTAAAAAATTCCAACACCTTACGATCCATTTCGCGGCGCTGCATAAGAGCTTCGCGGCGTTTGGATTGTGCTTCAAGCTGCACCGTCCTGTAACGCACAGACATAGAATCATAGCCCTGTATTTTTACAGATTGCAGTTCTATATCTTTTGTATAGGCATCATCTTCTAAAGTAAGAACAGAAACTGCCGATTCGTACACACTGCCAAGCGCCGTATAAAAATCTTTTTCCGCTTCTTTGCTGCGCTTATGCAATGCACGTTCTGCTTCTTGCAGCACACGTGCAGCTTTTATTTTTGCAAGGCGCGCTTTCTTTACACCGTTGCCGATTATGGCTGTAGAAAATGTTGCCTTGATATTTTCCAAGTTAGTGCCGTCTTCGTTATTGTCGGCATCTGCAGACAATGAAATACTGCTGTTATTAAGAAGTGGTGCAGAAATTTTTGCGTTAGGCGATACGCTAAACACAGATCCGGAATCATTTGTACTAATAAAAAATTGTCCCGTAGAAAGGTCTAGGGATATACCATTTTGTATTTTAGAACGCTGCATGCCTATTTCTGCCTGACGTACCTGTATAGCTAATTCTTTAAGTGTAATATCATTTTCTAAGTAACCGCTTAATAGTATTTGTATATCATCGTTATTCTTATCGCTATTATCGTTATCATTATTATTAAGAGCACACAGAGAATGGGTGCAAAATAAAAAGAAGAGTAACATTATATGAATAGCATTTGTTTTTTTTCGATTCAACATATCAATATATCAACATAAATAAAAGTGATTCAAACGTTTGTGGTTACACAAATAAGTCTTTATCACTTATTATGTTAGCACAATGAATTATATTTTATAATAGCAAATTGCGGCACCAATGGCACCTGCATATATGCCGTGCTCCATGTGCTGAACTTCAATACCAAGTGTTTGCGAAAGTGCTTTGCGTATCCCTTCGGATTCAGATAAGCCTCCGGTTAATACCGCCGGCTCGTTTATGCCTACCCGTTGGGATAAGCTGCTTATTTTAATTGCCAGTGATTGTACCGCGCCGCCTAAGATTTCTTCGCGGCTGCACCCTTTTGCCAGTAAGCCGATGATTTCCGATTCTGCAAAAACTGTGCATGTGCTGTTCAGCCTTATTGATTTTCCGCATGCCAGTAATTTGTCCATGCCGGAAACATCTGTGCCGAACCGCTCCATAACCATTTGCACAAAACGGCCTGTTCCTGCGGCGCATTTATCGTTCATTTGAAATGATTTTACTTTGCCTAATTCTACGGAGATTACTTTGCAGTCCTGTCCGCCAATATCAATTACAGTCCGCACACCCGGCATAAGGTAGTCGGCACCGCATGCATGGGCGCTTATTTCTGTAACTGATTTTGTACGTTCACCTACCATGCCGCGTCCATAGCCGGTAGAAATTACAATTGGTAAAATACCGCCTGCCCCACTGCCGCTAAGTTCCGCCGCTGTCTTAGATGCACTTTCAGCTAACTCCCAGCCGGTAGGCTGCATATAAAATTTTTCTATTGAAAATGTATCAACTGAAAAATTACCCGGCATTTTTTTTAGCAGTACACCCTTGCACAAAGTTGACCCGCAATCTATGCCGATTATATATTCACTATTCACTATCCTAACATCTCGATAAAAGCGGCTATCCTGTTTTTTAATTGTTCTGTGTCGCCGCTTGAATAATCTGTTTCAAGGCTCATAAACGGTGTGCCGCGCCCTTTTAGAAACTCGCCAATAGTATGCGATTCTATAGCGTAAGTGTGGCAGGATTGCAGTACCATTTCCAGTACGCCGTCCGCTTGGAATTGATCGCAAAGCCGCCCTAGCAGTTCTAAGCGGTTTAAGTTAGGTGTCATTATGCTGCAGCCTATGTTGATATAATGATCGCATAGTGCCTCGTAGGGGTCAGCAGTTTCGTCAACAAGTCTGTCAAATTGTTTTGCTCCCGTGCAGTTTTCATAAGCTACAACTACAGCACCAGATTCTTCTATGACCCGCGTAAACTTTTCTGTAGCACCGCCTATGGGACACCCTGTAACAATGATCCGTTTTGCTGATTGTTCAATAGGACGTTTTCCGTTTTTATAATCATCTAAAATTTTGTTGATGCTTGCTTCCAGCTCCTGTACTTTTTGTTGATGATCAAATTTGAATTGAGATCCATACAATATTTGCAGTTGTGCAAGACCGGAAAACGGCGGCGGATTCATAACAGATAGTTCGTACACTTTTTTTAAAAGTGCGCGCTCTTTGTTGCGTTTGCTTATTGCATTGCGCAACTTTTCTTCCGTAATTTGGACACCGAATTTTTCTTCCACTTTTGTTTTTAAGCGTTTAATTTCCGACATCCACAGTGCGCGCGACGAGTCTTTATTCTGACTGCGTGGCAGCTCCATTACATGGACATCTTTTAATTTTCCCAATAGCTCAAACATTTTTATTTTTCCATCGCATGTAGTTTCGCCAACTACAAGATCAGCAAAATACATGTATGGGCATTTATCAGCAGCGGCAAAACCATAAGATGCTTTTATAAGCGGACACAGGTTACGCGGTAAAACTTTCTCTGCCTCGCCTATAGTTTCGTCACTGGTGGAACATAGACCCACCGGAATAAGATTTGCCGCCAAGAAAATTTCTACAGGCACGTAAGTACAAAATGTACCTACAACTCCTCTGCCTGCTTCCTTTAGATTCTTCATGGTAATAAAACCTTGTTTGCGGGCATCAGAAAATGATTCAAAAATTTCCGGCATACTTTGATTTTTTGTTTCTAACATTGCTATCTCTTTTTTTTCATAAACCTAGCAGTTTTTTTCCAAGCGGTTTTGCCTGTGAGTTTAGAGGTTTTAGCGTACCGTCGGGGCTAAGACCCAGATCGTCCGTCCAGCCGGTTTGTTGTTCTTCGGCATTTAACCGGCGCTTCATGGCACTATGACCTGCGGTACAGAAAGCCATGCAGCGGCCGCATATAGTAGCCCCGTAAGTTGCCTCGCCGGCTTCGCTTACACGCAGAGAGCCGTCACGTTTATGCCAAAGTTGATCATAAAACAAATCACCGCTGGGGTTTTCTTCAAAAGGCACGTCAACTTTTGGATTAAACGGTGCGCCTTTCCACACCTTTGTACTAAGCCCGCGCGATACATGAATGCATTTGTCATAATCACTGCGTGCATACTTAAATGTCTTGCCTGCCATTTTACATTCATGCGGCGGGTTAAGGCTTATGGCAGATCCGGGACAGTGCCCTATACATTCAAGGCAGCCGTCGCAAACCTCTTTTTGGTCTATTATATTTTCTGCCGGTTTAAGCGGCGCTGTGGTAGGAAGGGCAACAAAACGCTGTCTGCTGCCGTATTCCTTGCTTAGAGCTATGCCGCTTAGTCCAAACGATGCAAGTCCCGCTGCAACGGCGCAATGCCTATACGAAATCATGCCGTAGCCTTTTCGCTGCGATCCTATTGCACAGCCACGTGCAGGAATAGGGGTTGTCGCAAATCCGCGGTTTTCCAGAAAACAAGACATTCTGTAAATTAGAAAATCCAGTTCGCGGTTTAAGTAAGCATATCCAAAAAGATTGTAGCTGTACCGCGATTTACCGCGCCGCAGAATTTCAAGTGAGCCGTCCGGAATATGCAGCGACATTACCACAAGCGATTTACAGCCGGGCAGCACATCTTCCGGCTTAAAATGTTCTTCCAAAGCTTCATTCAACACATCAGCACTAGCTATGCCGGTTAAAACCGATCCAAGTTCAGCACCGTACTTTTTAACTTCCTCAGTTAAATTTTCATCGTATGACATATAACTCTCCTATTTGCATTTATTAAAATACTCATTTACAAAATCGCCTCTTGCACAGCGCAGTATTTGCGGTAGCGTTCGGCATTTAAACCATAGCTTTTGTCCATTTCGATATTGATGCCTAGTGCCTCTGTATTCTCTAAACCGTCTAGTATACGCTGTTTTTCTTCGTTTGTTTCCACAAGATTTAAGGTTGCCAAAACTCCATTGCACAAGGCGCCAAACATCTGAACAGGAATTCCCACTCCCATATCACCGTCTGCACACTTTGTATGAGCGCGCGCACCTTTGCACATCAGTGTAAGGTTGATGTCGTTATACGAAAACGGCTTGCTAACCAAATCACTGCATATTGCCTGATTGCCAGCCATAGAAAGATTGCGCAAGGAGCCGAATTGATGTGCATAGCCTTGCACAATGCGCATAATCTGCCTGGTGTTTCCTAGTATGATAACGATGTCGGCAGCATCCATAACTTCTAGCGGAGCAACTTCAACTCCGTACATTTTGTGAGCTATATACTGCATACTGTCTGACACGTTACGAGCTGTAGCAAAGCTGCCATACAAACCGCAGGCGAAGTATCGTCTGCCCGATGATGCCGATTCAGGGACGGGTAAGATTCCTAGCACCTCTGCCGCGCTTGCACAGCCGAAATCACCGCCTTGCGCTTTAAGTGCTCCTCCATTGCACGCCTTATTTACCATGCCGCAAAAAGTGAGCTTGTGTTCAAGTACCGCAAATGTACTCTCCTCGTATTCCTGCTTGTAAGCCAAAAACCGCACACCCGCAATTTGCCGCTCTAAGCGCAGCGCTTTAGTCAGTTTTAATACAGATTCGTTTTCCATCAGTTTTCCATATATTTTTGTTTGCCTATTTGAGTGAATCAGGCACGCCCTCTAGCGCAACAAAAGTCCTATCCGTAACAGATTGAATGTCGACATCAGAGTCAACTAGTTTTAGTTTTTGTAAATCAGTCAAGTTGTTTAACAATGCCGTTTTTGCGCCGCTAACAGATGAGTGCCAGTCATACGTTGCAAGAACCTGTCCGTTTATAACCGGATCACCTGCTACATACCCTTTATCGCTTAGAATCTGCGCACACTCATCGGGATTTTGCGAAAGCCAAAGGGAAGCCTTTTGCAGAGCGCGGGTAAGTTTTACGCTGCTTGCAGGATGATCTTTTATTAAATTGCTGCTTGTAAATAACACACAGCAAAATTCATCTTTCATTGTAGGATCGGTTGTGGTGTCAATGACAACTGTTTTTCCGGCGGCAGCAGTCATATAACCAATCGGGTCGTCCACTCCAAAGGCATCAATTTGTCCTTTATCAAGTGCTAACGGCAATTCGGGTTTGGGGAATACAATAAACTCAACTTCCATATTCGGCAGAACAGTGCCGATACCTAGTGCCTCAAGGTAACGCTGAATGATGATGGTAGGCGGAGAGCCCATACCCGGCACGCCGATACGTTTGCCTTTTAAATCGGCAGGCGTTTTGATTTCGGAAAGCGGCGCGGCAAGCACCTTGATACAGCCTGTATGAAAGGCAAGCGGTATCTTCGCATCAAGCCCATTTACAAGCGGCTGAATCATCGACGCTAACAACATATTCGTAGCATCAATAACTCCCGTTGTAAGCAACTGAGGAATCTGCGAAGTGTCGATTTTCAGCATCTCGTATTTAAGTCCTTCCTCAGTGTAAAAACCTTTTTCTGCTGCAATAAAAAGCGGCGCCGTACACAAACTCGCCGAACTTCCGTAGCCGATTTTCACAATGTAATCATCATCTGCAATCTTCTCTTTTTTAGAACAACTTTGCATACCGATAAGCGATACACAAACCAACAGTACCAAGACCCGCATATTGCAGGTAATCTTCGATTTAAATTTTTTAAAATTTTTCATATAACTCTCCTATTTACATTTATTTGAATTTATTTTCTTTTATCTTTTTTTTGTCCAAAAGAGCACATTGTTTTTTATGCGCCCAAAAATCAACATTATTGCTGTTACCACAAGCGACAGAACGAACATACCGGCTAGGACATGACCGTATTCTGCAAAGTCGGCGTGGTATTGCACATAATACCCCAGTCCTGCCCTAGCTCCAAATATCTCGCCTACAGTCAGCAAAATAAAACTAAAAATAAGACCGGTTTCTAAGCCTGAAAAAATCAAGGGCATGGCACCGGGCAGAATGATTTTAAATACCAGTTTTGAGCCTTTTAAATTTAGGCAGCGGGCATTGTCTATCCAGCGCGGCTCTAAAAGGGATATTCCGCTAATTGTAGCTCCAAGCACATGCCAAAACACACCGATACATATAATAGATGCTGATGACAGCCAAAATGTTGGAAAAACTGCGATGGCATAAGGAATCAACATAGTTGGCGGAATAGGGTTTAAGGCGTGGATTACAGGCATCAATACTGCTTTTGCCTTTTCGTGCAAGGCAATAAGAGTGCCT
>BTID01000001.1:0-62247 GCA_036245275.1 Termitinemataceae bacterium | reverse complement strand
TGATCATTTCCATGCCGACTATCCGGTGCTTTTGCCCCGTATTTCCCAATTTGGCTCGTAAGCCTATTAAATATGTCCCCATCCATACTTCTATTCTATCATATTTTTTTTAAACTTTGAATTGCTGGGGCTAGCGAGACTTTTTGTATGTTTTGGGTGCAACAAAAAACAATGGAAAATTGCTAAGGCAAATTTAACACGGAGGTACAGGAGGTACACAGAGGAAATTCGGAGGAAGAACAAAAAATTCTTATTCCCCATCTTCCCTCCGTGTTCCTCTGTGCGCCTCCGTGTTAAAATTATTTAAATATGCTATAGGGAACGAGCGGTCTGACCGTGAGATATGACCACAGTGTGAGCGCATTTAAGAGTTTTGCAACACCTCACAACTCCAAGAAATAAAATTCCCCTTGTTGTTGCCAATCAAATGTATATGTGCCATTTATTTTAATACTTTGTTCTTTTCCGCCTATTGGTATATTAATTGTTTTTGGGGTTAATTTATAGTTGGCAGAAATATCATAATCCCAGCACTTGCCTGTTTTCTTCTCAGGACAAATTATATGTTGATAATCAGTTAAAGCAAGAAAGACACTCTCATTACAGATTTGCTCTGATCTATATTTTTCTAATACCTCAATATCAGAATATACATCTTTCATAAAAATATCTAATGCCCCGCGTTTTCCACCGGATGATGCAAACTCTTTATAGCATTTCATTTCTATTGCAATCTTGCGAGTAAGTTTTTCTTTATTACCGGTTATAAACACATCAACTTCACATGTCGATCCGTTATTTAATTTGACAGTCTTTTCTAATTCAATTTCAATTTGCTCGTTATTTTCATAAATTATAAGCGGCACTAAGGCTTGCAAAATATAGGCAAAATGTAATTGCATCGAAGCTTCTTTATTTATATTTATTAGATTATTTCCTATCTTGCGTTGAAAAATATGCCATGCGGAATCTACTAATAATCTCATGCGTTTTTCAAAATCATTTTCATCAAATAACATACACACTCCTACTATATTTTACAGTTCCGGTAAGTGATTTTGTAATATATTTCATTTATGTCCTTCATTCATTTCTTTTACTCGTTTATCAAAATCTTGTTCCGAATATTCAATTCCTTTCCCAAATGAAAGTACTGAAACAGTTACACTTTCGATATTCTCATCTAACATTAGAATAATCAAAAAGTCTGAATTCAATTTCCAACAACGCGTATATCCATCAACAATTAGTGGATCTCCCAGTTGTTTTTCTAACACTTTAAGAACTAAATTAAATTCAGTAGACAGGAGACTTCTTTTATCAGGTTCATACATCCATACTGACTGTTCAATTGTGCCTTTTTTCAATATAAAACCTTCAGTAACACCATTAGATATGCTTTTCGCGTAACTACCATCATATTTTTTAATGTATGAATCTGGTAATTCTATACTTGTTTTACCAAAATATTTCACCATTTCGGAAATCCAATTTTTTGGAAAATCAACAATATTGGTTGCTTTATTAGTGTTAGAAGCATCGGCAACTTCTGCAATTGGTTCAAGCGAATCATTTGACTGTGCTTTTGCTTTAGTACAAGCCATTACTAAAAATAATACTGTCAATAGTACCATAACCGTGACGGTGTTTCCGCCTTTGTAGTTTTTTCTCATAACTACATTCCTTAATTTAGGAATAATGTTTAGATTTGCCTAACCGCAATCAGTTATGCGTTTTTTTGGCACATTACTCCATAATACACGAACAAACGTTCTTGTAATATATAAAAAAAAGCACCTGCGCGGGAGTTTTGACCCAAGCAAAGCACTTGTTTTTAAAAAATAAGAATGATATTAAATTTTCTTTGGTTAACGTTCGCACGCCGCAGGCGTACGCTAGGGGATGACGATTCGCCCCCTTGACAAAAGAGTCTAAATGAGCATAATCAGTTGTTGCTTGTTGCTTGTTGCTTGTTGCTTGTTGCTTGTTGCTTGTTGCTTGTTGCTTGTTGCTTGTTGCTTGTTGCTATTTTAATCATCCAGTCAGTGTATATGGTTTTTGAGCGGAGTGTCAAGGGGAAGAATTTATGTGGGTGCGGCAAAAAATTAAGGCAAATTTAACACTTTTCCATCCACAGAATGGAAAAGTCGAGGTACGGGAGGTACACGGAGGAGACAAGATTTGGTGATCTTTTCTTTCTCTGTGTTTTTCCTCTGTGTTTCTCTGTGCGCCTCCGTGTTAAAATTCTTTTGAGTGCAGCTTTGCACCCAACGCGCAAGGGATAGAAGCGGTATACTTTTTGTGAAACAAAAAGATAAAGCGGATAGCCCGACCCACCGTAGGTGGGATGCGCCCTTATGTGAGATTGTAATATGCTTATCTTCTTTTTTGTGATACACTTAAATAATGAAAGCTATTAGAAATACTAAAATCATTTGTACGATGGGGCCTGCTGTTGAGTCTGTAGAAAAAGTGCGCGTGTTAATCCGCAATGGAATGAATGTGGCGCGTTTTAATTTTTCGCACGGATCGCATGAATATCATGGGGCAGGAATTGAACGTGTGCGCGAAGCGGCAGCGGCAGAGGGTGCGGTTGTTGCACTCTTGCTGGATACAAAGGGACCTGAGATCCGCACAGGTGTCCTAAAAGATGATAAGCCGCTGCTTCTTTCTAAAGGTGAGCCGGTTGATGTTATTTCAGAAAAAGATGCAAAAGAAATTTTGGGTGCGGATCAATATTTTACTCAAAAAATTGACGGCACAACACGCATCATCGTAAGTTATCAATTTCTGGCAGATGATATAAAAGAGGGGGCGCGGATTTTAATTGCCGATGGTCTTATCGCGTTACAATTTGTAAAACTGGAAGGGCGCATCATAAAATGTACAGTGGATTCAGGCGGCGAACTTGGCAGCCGTAAAAATGTGAATGTTCTTGGTGTGCATACACGTCTGCCTGCTATGTCAGAACAAGATATGGCGGATTTAAAATTCGGTCACGAACAAGGAATGGATTTTGTCGCAGCATCTTTTATCCGCAAGGCGCAGGATGTTATCGCCATACAAAAATATCTTGCGTCAATAGGTTCTGACATGCCTGTTATTTCAAAAATTGAAGACGATGAAGGACTTTCAAACATCGTAGAAATTATACGTGTTTCAGGCGGGATTATGGTTGCCCGCGGCGATTTGGGTGTTCAGATTCCGCCGGAAGAAGTGCCGCTTGCACAAAAAAAGATTATTGATTTGTGCAATGCAGAAGGTAAACCGGTTATTACGGCAACACAGATGTTAGATTCAATGATTCACAATCCGCGTCCTACAAGGGCTGAATCCGGCGATGTGGCAAATGCAATTTTGGACGGCACAGATTGTGTTATGCTGTCAGGCGAAACGGCAAACGGAGCATACGCACCGGAGGCAGTTGAAATGATGGATCAAATAGCCCGCACTGTGGAAAGATCGGATATTTACCACAAGACCCTTAAACTTAGGCAAAAACGTCTGCACACAGGCGGAGACAGCGCACAAGCTATTGCTCAGGCTGCAGTGCTTATGGCAGATAAAATAGGAGCGGCCTGCATTATAGCCCCTACAATTTCCGGCAACACAGCCCGCTTGGTTGCTAAATTTTTGCCATGTATTCCGGTGCTTGCCACATCACCTTTTGAAAAAATCCGGCGGCGGCTCATAATCAACCATGGCATTATACCGCTGCTTGTAGAAAGTGAGTCTGACAGCGAAGCTATGATACAAGGTGCCCAGAGCGCAGCGATAAAAGAGGGCTTTGCAAAGGTTTCCGACAAAGTAGTGTTTGCAGCAGGCTTCCCTGTAAATTCGCCATTCACTACAAACACGATCCGAATAAATGTGATAGGTAATATTTTGGCACGCGGACAGCGCGGCTTTGGCGGGCATTGCACCGGCAGAATAGTACGAGCCCAAACACTTGACGAGGCCGCTACAATCCTGCGCAACAAAGGCGGCGAAATTCTTTTAACCCATACACTGGATAATTCGTTTATCCCGATCATCCGCATAGCAAATGGAATAATTATGGAAGGTTCGTCGGAATTCTCCCGTGATCAGTTGCTGACAATAAATCCGAATATTGTTTTTGTAGGTCAAGTTAGCGCAGCTATGAGCCGCTTGGAAAATCATTTAACAGTAACACTGGACGGCTTTGAAAAGATCATTTACGAAGGCACGATAGAATAGTTAGGGCACCTCTAAATACTCATTCGCCGCAATCTTGCATTGCCTTTTTCCGCATCTTTTCGGCTCAAATGCTCAACAAAAACCCATTTTGCTTGCGCTTTTCGCCTTCAATCTGCGACAAAATCCAACACAATCTTGCGTGCCACTAGTATTTAGAGTTGCCCTTAGTTATTAAAACTGTTGTTGAAAACAGCGTCGATTTTTTGAATTACAATATCGTAGTCAAAGGCATCAATGGCGGCGCGGATTTCGCTAAGTTTTAAGTTTGTTTCGATTTCTGCCGCGCTAGGGTTTCCGCCGCCAAGTTTAACAAGAAGAAGTCCGGCAGATATATCTTCTGCAATTTTACTGTCGCCTTTTATGCAGGCTTCGCGCAATGCAGTAAGCAACTTGCCAAGCGCAATTTGATCTATGCTTTGTTTTTCTGCGTCAGGTTTTGCATTGTGCTTTTCATGGTGTTGAATTATATCTGCAATCTGATCTTTTAACTGTTGTACATCAGCACAAAGACCTTCAGTACGGCCGACACAATAAGCTTGCTTACTATCCCGCGAGGCATCTTCCAAAGACTTTGCCCGCGCTGACAAGTTAGTAGCACCGATATTTGCAAGGGAGCTTTTTAGGGCGTGAACCCTAGTGCAATATTCTTTAAGATTCTGATTTTTTAGGAATTCTGTTATCGCTGCAATATCTTTTTCTGCTTCGGTGCAGAACTGCTTTAAAATAGCAACATAACCTTTACGCCGTCCGCCTGAATGTGCCAGCCCCGCGTCAACATCCAGCCAGCTTACTTCCAGTAAATCATCAAAAAGAGGCAATAGCTCGAAGGCTTCAAGTTTAGCTTGCCGTGCTGCTTCAATATTATCCGTGTCATCCCCCGAAGTAATTTTTTCCGGCGGCAGCCACTTTGCAAGTACACGGTTTAATTCCTGTTCTTCAATTGGTTTGGGAATAAAATCATTCATGCCGGAGCTTAAAAATATATCCTTTGCACCTTCTATTGCATTAGCAGAAAGAGCTATGATAGGCAGCTTTTGAAAATATTCGCCGTCTAAATTTCGGACAATCTCGCAAGCAACTGTGCCGTCCATTTCCGGCATCATGTGATCCATAAATACAATGTCGTATTTAATATCTTTTATTTTTTCAATCGCCTCCGCCCCGCTTTCAGCTGTATCAGGGTATATGCGGTGGGTTGCCAAAAATCCTATAGCAACTGTACAGTTCATGGAATTATCGTCAACAACAAGCACACGTGTATCTTTTGCAGCAAAAATCTTTTTTGACTCTTCTTTAAAAATATTAAGAGGATTACCTTTTACAATAGGAAGCTTAACAGTAAAAGTAGATCCGCAGCCGTAAACACTTTCTACAAAAATTTCACCGTCCATCATCGTTGCAAGCTCTTTTGCAATTGAAAGACCTAAACCTGTGCCGATTATTCCGCGGTTTTGCATAACATCAAATTGTTGAAACTGCAAAAATAACCTTGGTATATTTTCTTTTTCTATACCGATGCCGGAATCTTCCACAGTAATTACCAGCATATCACGCTCCCCAATATGCTCGTCGGAAAATGATAGCTTGACAAAGCCTTCCCGCGTGTATTTGATGGCATTATTAAGCAGGTTTGTAACAATTTGTCTAACGCGGGTGTCATCACCATATAATATACGCGGCAGACTTTTTGAAAACGAATTTCTAAAATCAAGCGATTTTCTACCGGCTGAAAACTTGCCGATTGAACAAATGTTTTCGTATAACACACCTATGTCATAATCAACAGGAACCAGATCCATCTTGCCTGATTCGATTTTTGAAACATCAAGAATCTCATTTATAATTTGCAGCAGAGAATGCGACATTTTTTTTATGCCGTTAAAATATTGTTTTTGTGTCGCGTTTAAATTAACCAAAGGCATAAGCTCACTCATACCGATAATCGCGTTCATTGGCGTGCGGATTTCGTGACTCATAGATGCAAGAAAACGGCTTTTTGCTTCCGAGGCACTTTGTGCAAGACGTGTTTGCTCTGCAAGCTCTTTTGTCCGCTCCATAACACCTATCTCTAAACGCAGCACAGATTGACGCAGTTTTGCAGCTATCATTACTGAAAACGCAATAGCTGCAGCAAGCGAAACAATAAGCGCAATAAGGGCAGGACGTTTTAAACTCTGAACATAAGCTAAATCGAATTCAGCACCAATTAGACATTTTGTTTCGCCGTCCACTACAACCGGACGCAATGTAGACATAAAATTGCCCCACTTATCGCTTGCGTTAAAGTAGGTTTGCACCTGATCAGTCCATGTCCTGTTTAATTCCCTGTCGGAAGAAAAAGGGATATATTCAGACATTATCACTTCAGATAAACTAGTTCCCATACGCTCCGCCATGCTTTCCGTGATTTCTTTTTTGTAGAAAGACGACACCAAAAAATACCAGTTTTCATTTATGGATTTACCTTTATGGTCCTGTTTTACCAGTATATAGACGTAAGAGACCCCCATAGATTGCTGCAGTTTGCTAAATATTTGCTGAATTTCCCAGTAATCAGGCGAATTTTGCAGTAATAATGATTTTATTTCCCATGGATCATTCAGGAGCGGACACTGCGCTTCGATCATAAGCGACGCACGGTTTAATGTTTTTTCAACAGAAGATTCAACAAAAGCGATATGTTGAAAGTAGATTACAGAGCCGGCAGAAAATGAAACTAAAACAGAAAACACGCATGTTACCAAAAAAACTGCATTACTATAGCGTTTCTGTTCCATCTTGTTGCTGTTTTCCTGTGCTTTTTATGTTTTTTTTGGCTGATCTAGAGCCGCAGCTATTTTTTCGCAAAGCATATCTGCAGCAAGCGGCTTTATGACATAGTCAATCGCGCCGGCTATAGTTGAATCCATAATAATCTTTAGTGCCGTATGCCCAGTTACTATAATAACAGGAATATCCTTTGTAGCCGCATCTGCTTTAAGCACCTTTAGGTAGTCTACACCGGACATATCACCGGGCATTTCTATATCAAGCAAAATCAGGTCTATATGCTGGCTTTTTAAGACACTAGCCGCCAGTGCAGTCGTTTTTGCTATGCGGACATCATAGGATTCCTCTAAAATCGTCTTTAATGCCCTAAGCCCAACTGCCGAATCATCAATAGCTAAAATAGTTTTCTTATCCATAATGGATTGAGTATACGATATATACAAAAAAAAACCAAGTGTGCGTGGTTTATGGGGGGGTGCAACAATTTTTAATGGCACATTTAAAGAATTTTAACACGGAGGCACACAGAGGAACACAGAGAGAACTTGAAGCAAATTAACAAATTGCCCCCTCTCTGTGCACCTCCTTTTACTCTGTGTTAAATTTGCCATTATTTTTTGTTGCACCCGTTTATGGGTTTTTTGCCGCCAGAGGGAATCGAACCCTCGACACAAGGATTTTCAGTCCTTTGCTCTACCGACTGAGCTACAGCGGCTATTAACATCTTGTATCAGTGTACAAAAAATTATGAATAATGTCAATCAATTTTAACATCAAATTTGACATCAATGTCAACATCAATTTTAATCAAAAAAAGATGCAGCACATCAAAACGTAATGCCGAATTTTAGATTTTGTAATTACCCGGCACATCCATCATTCCATATTGAAGCATAAGTTCTTCCAGACGCTCGGCTTCTACAGGTGTGGGGATCGTAAAATTTGTGTTGCTGTCCATAGTTTTTGCAAGCAAGCGGTATTCGTCAGCTTGTCCGCAATCTCCTTTGTATTCGATTACAGTTTTGCGGTTTAGCTCTGCATGTTGAACTATGTTGTTACGCGGTATAAAGTATAAAAGTTGACTGCCAAGCTCTGCCGAGAATGCGCGCAGCAGATCCAGTTCGTTATCAACATTGCGGCTGTTGCAGATTATGCCGCCTAATCGCACCTCCCCTTTTGATGCATATTTTTTTATACCTTTGCAGATGTTGTTTGCAGCATACAATGCCATCATTTCGCCGCTTGCTACTATATAGATTTCTTTTGCTTTTCCTTCGCGTATGGGCATAGCGAATCCGCCGCAGACTACATCACCTAGTACGTCATAAAAAACATAATCTAAATCTTCTGTGTATGCACCTAAGTGTTCCAACATATCTATTGATGTAATGATGCCTCGTCCTGCGCAGCCGACACCGGGTTCCGGTCCGCCGGATTCTACGCAGCGTATGTCTTTAAAGCCGACTTTTACCAGATCTTCTAATGATGGTTCTTGTTTGCCGTCGCGTATTGTATCAAGCACTGTTTTTTGATGTAGGCCTCCAAGTAATAGCCGTGTTGAATCTGCTTTTGGATCGCAGCCTACAACTAAAACTTTTTTGCCGCCCTCTGCAAGTCCTGCTGTTAAGTTTTGTGTGGTGGTAGATTTTCCTATTCCGCCTTTCCCGTAAATTGCTACTTGCCGTATTGCCATTTTTATTCCTTCTTTACTTTGTGAATTTTTTACAACGCTAATCTAAAGCGTGCTTCGCTGTACATGTCTTCTAATAATTTTAATCCGCCGCCGTAACCGGCAATGCGGCTGTTTATAACCATTCTATCTACCATTGGATATGACACATTTACAAAGATGCCGTTTACTTCTTGCGCTATTTGCCGCTCCCAACTTGAACCAATGATTAAAGGATTGCCGCTAAAATCTATTGAACGAATTCTATTTGCAATGTGTGCGCCGTCTACAGAAAATTCAATATCTGCTTTTATGCCGTAATTAAGATTGTGCATTTCGCCCTCTATTGCGGCGCGATATTTTTGAGGTGTATCGTCTGTGATAAATTCTATTTCAGGAAACATACCTAAATCGTTTACCAGAAATTTTGTAAGTGCCAATGTATACTGTGCATCGCATACTAAAACAAATCGTTTTGACATAATGCGCTGCTCTAAAAAAATATCGGAATAACGTTCGACGTAATAATAGTATTCTTCTTCTTTGCTATTGACAACACGATCTGTAATATCATTTTGAACATGCGCTGCATGGGCTACTGCACGTAAAAATTTGCTTGTTTCAAAAGCGCCTATCGGCAGTACCGGATAATGCAATAATGGCGTTTTATATTTATCGCTTACATATTTGAGGCTCTCTAATCCTGCCCAAGGTGTTACTGCAATGTTAAGTTCTGCTTGCGGAATTTTGTTGATGTTTTCTAATCCGCGTCCGTGTCCAAAAATTGTATTTACTGTAAGTCCCAGTTCTGATATTAAAGATTCAAGTTCGCGCAAGTTACCAAGCCAAAACGGATCTTGCATAGGCGGAGAGACAAAAAGATTTACAAGACCTTTTTGTTTTACACTGCTGCCGCATGAATAACGTGTTAAGTATTGTTCAAAAATTGCCTTCATTATCCAATCGTGCCCAACATAGTTATTGCCTTTAAATCCCGGTGTGTTGGCAAATATTACAGGTTTTTCTGCGTCTTCAAATTCGCTAACAACCTCGCCTACATCATCACCAATTAATTCCTGTGTACATCCGGTAAGGACTACAAAAAGATCAGCATCAATTATTTTTATTGAGTTTTCTATAGTGCTGCGTAATTTATCTGTGCCTCCAAATACAACTTCTTTTTCACTTACACTTGTGCATGGAAAAATATTTTGTGAATACATTCCCGATGTTCCGTTATTGTCATTTAATTTTGCAGAGCATCCGGGACCTGAATGTAAAATTGGAATTGCACGAGGTATTGCGTGTACGGTTTGCATTGCGGCAAGCGCGCATTTATAACGTGACTGTACAAGTGTTTTTGCCATTATACTGCCGCCGCCTTTACCGTTGATTGTTTTTCAGGTAACAACATTGCATCATTTTGTTGAGTATACCACCATTTTGTGTACGGAAGTTTTATGCGGGCAGCAAGATTTTTTTCAAAGCTGCGGTTACGGATTGTATCAGCAACATAACGTGCAAAGTTCAGCATGCCCTTATATCCAAAGATCATATATTCATCCGCAACATAAACGGCAGCAACACCTTGTTTTATCGCCCACACCGTGCTGCCCGGATGACGCGAAAAATACAGATCCGGTTTATGTGTGTTGATGATATTTAATATTTCATAATTTTGCATGTCGGCAACACTTAAATTGATGTCGGTTTTTGAATTTTCTTTTAGCCATGTAAGAGCCGGAGGAACATCACCGTTATCATATTTGTAATCGTAATGCCATGCGGCTGCCCAAACAGTTTCTATACCAAGTTCTTGCAGAACACGGCTAACTTCGTAAGTATAACCCGGTCCCATCCCAATAACAGCACGTAAGCCCTTTAATTCAACTTTTACTTTTTCTATTTCCGGCAAATATTTTTCGCGTTCTTCTTTTAAAAACTCTGCAACTTCATTTTGTTTACCGATTGTCTCGCCAATTTTTGTAAGCCATGCATCAAACCCTTGTATCCCTAACGGATTGATAGTGCGTATATAAGGCACGTTATATTTTTCTTCCAGCATGTTTCCAAGATATGTACCAAGTGTACCGCAGATACAAACTGTAGCAAGCGATTCTGATATATGCGACAACTCTTCTACTGTTGAATTCATATACAAAAATTGAGTCTTAACACCAAGACGTGCAAATATTTCTGTAATTTGTTTACGTTCACTTTCAAAAAAATTTTTAAAATTGATTACGTTGCGTTTTTCTTTTGGCGGTTTAACAATCGCACGCAATACTGCATGGTCTGCAATATCAAAACCGGATGCCCATATACGCGATTTAAAACCTTCACAATGTACACTTTCTACAGTTACCGGTAATTCATCACTTAGTTCGGAGGCAAGGCTGTCCATGTCCTCGCCTATTACACCGCTAACACAAGAGCTTGCCAAAAAAATAACACTAGGGTGATAATCATTGTATGCCTTTTTTGCAATATCGCGTACGGCGTCAAGCGCACCGAATACAGTGTCGCGTTCATTCATATCTGTGCCTATCATTACAGTATTATTTTTTACACCGATACTCGCTGCAATCTGTTTTGCTAACACCTGTGTACCTGCCGCACTTGCCTGACATCCTGAAGGTGCATGGTAAATAATAACGGCATCGCGTATTCCCATAAGTTGTCCTAATGCACACATCGACAAACATAAACTTGATTGACTAAAACACCGTTCACGGTTTTTTAAATTACCACAGCATGATTTAGATACCAAATCGCCTAACACACCTTGGTATCCTGTTATAGAACCAAGTCTGTTTTCCCTTACCGGAAACGCTGCATTTTTTAATGACATATTATATCCTCCAATATATCCAATACTTTTTTATTTTGTTCTTCTGTGCCTATTGTTATGCGTACCCAAGTAGGCATTCCGAACTCGTTGCCGTTGCGGATCAAAATACCGCGCTTTAAATATTCTTCTTCTACAAGGTTTGCATCTTTACCGGTGTTAATCATTATAAAGTTACACGCTGTAGGTATGTATTCAATATGCAGACTATCCAGCTTTTTGTAGTACATATCTTTTCCCTTTGCGTTTTCGTTTAACACCCTATTGTAAAAGTCATCATCTTGCAGTGCGGCAAAGGCAGCAGTTTGTGCAAATGTGTTTACATTTACAGCCCCGCGCACAGATGATATTTTTGCGATAAGTGCAGCATTACCTATTGCATACCCTATACGCAGTGACGCTAGTCCGTATACTTTTGAAAAAGTGCGCAAGCTTATAACATTGTTATACTGGTGTACTAGATCGATTGTATTAGGAAAGTCCTCTGGAGCAAAATCAATATATGCATCATCTAGTACTATAAGAATTGAAGGCGGCACTTTTTTTATAAAGTCCTCCAGCTCTGCGGCATTTACATAAGTGCCTGTAGGATTATTTGGATTGCATATCCAAATAATGCGGGTCTGTATTGTCACTTCTGCAAGCATTGCATCAAGATCAAGTTTGTGATTTTTTAACGGCACAAAAACCGGTGTTGCACCTTCTGCGCGTGTTGCAATTGCATACCAACCGAATGACGGCATTGGAATTATAGCTTCTGTATCAGGTTCAAGTACAGCTAAAGCGGTAAGGCTAATCAGTTCAAATGATCCGTTGCCGAATAATAATTCATTACCGGCTATTCCAAGTTTTTCACTAAGTGCACCGCGAAGCTGCATAACTGCCGTATCAGGATAATACGATATTTCGCTATGTAAAACTGACAGCGCCTGTGTAACCTTTGGTGATACGCCGTGTACATTTTCGTTACCTGCAAGTTTTATAACACCGGAAAACCCATATTCACGTTTTGCACTTTCTATAGAACGTGCCGCTTTAAATGGCTCAATCTTATCCAGTGCGTTTTTATATTTGATTTGCAATTCTGCAGGATATTTTTTTTTGCACCGTGCATACTCATCTGCTGTCATTATAGCCTTACGTAGTTCTTCGCTAGTCCATGGGCGCAAAAGTCCCGGATATACCGGCTTTTCTTTTTTTATATTTTCGTTGATTGTTTTAAAATTTTTTTCAAAATCAGAATCCAAACCCAGTTCTGATAATGTAATAGGCAGTTTTAATTTTTTAAATATTTCTACACGGTGTGCAATTTCTCCGGCATCGCGGCCTTCAAGAGCTGCCTGCACAACTAAACCGAATGCGACCTTTTCGCCGTGCAATTTATCTCGCAATTTTGGCAATGCAGATGCCGCATTGTAGATCGGGTGCGCTATACCTTGTGTATCGCTAATGCCATGTATCGCACCGCACATTCCTGCAATCAAAAATACACAATTAATCACTTCTTTTATATTTTCTATATCATAGATGCCGCGCCTTATATCATTAACAACTTTGATGCCTAATGTTTCAAGTATATCACGCGAGAACTCCCCATAACGTGCTGTAAGGCGCAGATAAAAATCATTACTTGTTTTTAAATTTGGATACGACTCGTACCATTTTGCAAGTGTATCGCCGATTCCTGCACACAGATAACGCAATGGTGCATGCATAATAATATCCGTGTCTGCTATGATCAATTCAGGCGAACGTTTGTTAAATAGAGCTTCGATCAAAACACCTTCTGCTGTATACATCATGGAAACAGCCGCCCAGCATGCACAAGTGGCAGCCTGTGTAGGCACAGCTATAACGGTCAAGTTTGCATAAGCGCCGCAAGCTTTTGCAAGATCCAGTATGCGCCCGCCGCCTACTCCTACAATTGCGCCTGAATCAAATTCATTTGCAAGTTTTGCAATTTTTTTTGCCTCGTCATAGGTAGGGTAGCCTGAATACTCGTACACTTTGTATACAATTTTTTCACAGTCAAAACTTGCAAACAAAGCCTTTACCAACTTTAATGCAGTAGGACTTCCTACAACAAACACTTTTTTTGCAATAGGCGCAACATAAGATCCGGCCTTTGCAATTGCTCCGGGTTCATTAACATATTCTCTGGGATTCTTAATATCTATAATTTCATAAAGATTGTTCACAATGCCTCCTGTCACAATGCACCGGATAGCACATAACGTTCGCCGGAATCCGGTAACAGCACAACAATATTTTTTCCTTGCGCTGTTGCGCGTGCAGCAATTTCCAAAGCCGCACAAACAGCAGCACCGGAGGAAGAACCAACTAGTATGCCTTCGTATCTTGCAATGCTGCGTGCTGTTTCAAAGGCATCGTCATCATGCACACGGATCACTTCATCGTATATATGTGTATTAAGTACAGACGGTGCAAATCCGGCACCTATGCCTTGAATACGGTGAACGCCGCTTTTACCTTCCGACAAAAATGGTGATGAATCAGGCTCCACAGCAATAACTTTAATTTGCGGATTAACAGATTTTAAAAATCCGCCGGCTCCGGAAATCGTGCCTCCTGTTCCAACACCTGCTACAAAAAAATCAACTTTGCCGTCTGTTTGACGCCATATCTCAGGTCCTGTTGTTGCAAAGTGCGCATTTGGGTTTGCTGCATTTACAAACTGCCCAGGTATAAAGCTGTCTTTTATTTCATCTGCGATTATTTCTGCTTTTGCGATTGCCTCTCTCATGCCTTTAGAACCATCGGTTAATGTTACTTCTGCACCATAAGCGCGCAGCAATGCCTGATACGATTGCGATGTATTATCCGGCACCACTATAATTACGCGATGTCCTTTGAATGCAGCAACTGCAGCAAGTCCCAAACCTGTATTACCGCTTGTAGGCTCTATAATTGTGGTATTTGGACCTATTAAACCCTTGTCTTCGGCATCTTCGATCATCGCGCGGGCAATACGATCTTTAACGCTTCCCGCCGGATTAAAGTATTCAAGCTTTGCCAATATCCTAGCACCTGAGGCATGTTTTTTTTCTATGCGTGCAAGTTCCATTAGCGGAGTATTACCTATCAATTCAGAAAGATCTTTTTTTATATCTGCCATGTTTTTTCCTTTTATATTTACTATCCAATACTATTTTTTTTAGTAACTCCACTTGATAACTTTTTTACGAATACCGGAAATAAGTGCGTTAAGCGCAGTAATAACTAACGCAATAAAAATTATACCGGCTATAGACTGTGTATAGTTTGCATAATCAAGCGAGCGGCGTACATAAAATCCCATGCCGCGATCCGCACCAAGCATTTCTGCAACAGTAAGTGTCATTACAGAAATAGAGAGTACAGTTGTCATATCATTCCAAATATGCGGCAGTGAATAAGGCAAAATAATTTTAAAGATCATAGTGCCTGTTTTTACATTTAGAATTTTTGCAGTGTTGATGATCCGCGCATCAATAGTGCCTACGCGCTGTATCATATTCATAAATAACATCCAAAATGTACCGCAAAAAATTACAAAGATTGATGCGCTTGTAAATGTAGGCATTATAACTACAAGGTATGGACTGTATATAAGCGCCGGTACCGTACTGATCGCTTTTGCGATTGGAAACACCGCAGTGCGCAAACGCGGAATCCATCCAACTGCAGTGCCTAAAGCTATGCCTACAATAATTGATGCGGTAAATCCTGTAACAAGCAAGAAAATTGAACGCACAAAACCTGACAGTATCATTTTGTAATCGTGTATAAAAACTGCAAAAACATTTTCCGGTGCAGGTACAAAAACATAAGGTAATAGATCAAATTTGGTAACGCAAACTTCCCATATCAAAAGAAAGCCAAGCACTATACCGGCAACATCTTTTGCCGCCTGTCTGCCTTTAACATTGTGTAGTTTAATTTGAAAAAATATCCAAGATAAAAAACATGCTGCAATAAACGGATATGCACTTTGTATTTTAAAACGCTCGTTCATTTTACCGGAAACCGCTGTTGATAGTATAATTATCAAAATAAAAAACAATGTCGGAAAATTAAACACTCTATGGAGTACATTAAAAGGTAATGGTTTATTTCTCATAACACTACCCCAGCACCTATATTCTCTGTAACATCCTGATAGAATTTTGAAACCAGTGCTGAGCGCAGTCTGCGGTATTCTTCGTTATCTTGCAGATGTCCGTCTTTGTTGCGGGGACGCGGCAGAGATACAGGAATCATTTCTGAAATTTTTCCGGGCTTCATAAAAATAATTTTGTCAGACAACAACAGTGCTTCATCAATATCGTGCGTAACAAAGACAACAGTTTTCTTTTTTTCGTCTGCACTCCACAATTCCAAAAGTAATTCCTGCAGCGATACACGGGTTTTAGCATCAATAGCACCAAAAGGTTCGTCCATCAATAATATCTGCGGACTAACTGCAAGCGCACGGGCAATCGCCACACGCTGCTGCATACCTCCGGAAAGCTGCCCCGGCAACTTGTCGCCTACACCGGTAAGACCTACCTTATTCAAGAATTCCTCTGCCTGTTTTTCGTAAGTTCCTGCGGACATATCCTTTATAACCTGCTTCATACCAAAAATTACATTTTGTTTTGTAGACATCCATGGAAACAGAGTATACTGCTGAAACACCACCGCCCGCTCCGGACCCGGTCCTGTTATAGGCACATTGTCAATTAGGACACGCCCTGAATCAGGAAATGTCAATCCTTCTAAAATGCCCAAAAGTGTGCTTTTACCGCATCCGGAGGGTCCTATTATGCAGACAAACTCACCATCTTCTATAACGGCATTCACGCCGTCTAGTGCCTTAAACTCATGAGTGCCCTCTTTAAAGGCAAGGCTTAAGTTTTCAATATCAATTCTACCCATTTTTTTACCTATTTTGTTCTAAACATCTAAATCATTTTCTGCGTAATATGCAGATAACTCCCTAAACAATTGATCGTCAGGGTAACGTTTGATTATAATGTCCAAAGCTTCTTTATACACAGAAGTATCAACTACACTGCGGACATCAATACCATCTGGATGTATATATTCAGTAGATTCCAGAGTGTCCCAAACATTGATGATGCGTCGTAAATCCGGATCAGGATTGTAGGAACGCTGACCATTGCGCTCTGAATCAAAAACAGTTTCTGTAATAAATTCTTCACTCTGTGATGTAATGTCTGCAAATATTTTTGTAATATCGTTGCGCTGCGCAGGATCATTAAAGTCGCGGTATGCCCGTAGGTAGGCAACAATAAAGTTTACAAAAATTCCTCTCCGCGATTCCAAAGACGGAGCATAGACATTCAAGCGGCAGCATAAATAGTTAGGCGACATCTCATTCATAGGAAACAAAATTGAAAGTCCCAAATCCAAAGCACTTGATCGGAACGGACCGCCTGCAATAAAGCCAATATCAACTTGACCTTTGCGCACAGCCTCTATTATGTTTGGGTAATTGTCGATTTCCTGAAAATGCACATCGTCTGTAATTCCTGCTTGACTTAGCGCATAACGGGATACCATTTCCGAAGTAGAAAGCCTGACCGTTCCAAGTTTTGCGCCCTTCCAGTTTTCTATTTTACTGTATTTTTCCTCGTTTTCTTTTTTTACAATAACATAGTTACCGCCGGAGAGCGTACCGCCTATAATTTTTATAGGCGCACCCTGCGAAGCATAAACAAGAGGCGGAATAAGCTCTGTAAGGTAAAGATCGCCCTTTCCCATACTGAGCGCCTCTGTGCGGCCGTCACGCAGAAAAATAAAGTTGGGTTCCAGCCCTTCCTCTGTAAAATACCCCCGCTCCCGTGCAATAATCGACAGCGGACTGGTAGTCAAATCAGGATTCGAGATGATATTGATCTTTTCCAAACCCGCCTTTGCCGCATCCTTTTTCTGGCAGCCGCCAAGTGCCGCTATGCCGAATAAAACCGCTGCAAGCACAATTTTTCCAATTTTTTTCATAAAACACTCCTATATAAATAAAAATCATAGAAAACATATCAAAATACTAGGAATTAGTATCGTAAAAAATCCTTTTCATCTGTTAATCAAATTTTCAGCCGCTTCTTTTACCGCCGTTTCCACATAGTCGTAAGTCATAATAACCTTAATTCCGCGTTCGGCTAAAAAAGCACGTGGAACTTCGCCAATGCGCAGCACCAAAATTGCCGCACAATCCTTTAAAACATCATAAATTTGCGGCAAACGTTCATGCGCACTGCAATTTCCTCCGCCGCAAAATTGACTGACAGGCCGCTTTTCCTTAAACAGGATGCCGCCGTTACACCATTCATATATCAAAAACTCACTTATATGCCCAAAATGCTCATCGACAAGCACTCCATTCTTGCTGGCAACCGCAAAAACAAGCACTTGCCCGCTATTTTTGTTCGTGCCGCTTGCGTCCTTTGCCGCCAAACTTTTGGTTTTTTCCGTAAAACATTCAGTAAACTCCAACGACAAATCATTATCCAGTGTTCCTACAGCATCTGCGCGGCACTGCTTGCAATGACGCATCTGAGGCAGGATAGATTCACATTTAGTGCGCATTTCGTTTATATATTCGTTGCGGACAAGGGGAATATCTTCAAAAAGAGTGTGCGGAACAGGAATAAGCTGCATAATATTCATTAAATCTGCTCCGGCATCCTTAACGGCGGCTGCAATTTGCGGAATTTCGCTGTCATTTAGGCCATTTATGAACACTGTATTCACTTTACAAACAATTCCGAGTGCCGAAGCTCGCCTAAGACCCTCAATTTGGTTCTCTATAAGCTGATCTGATGCCGCTCTACCAGTCAAACGCCTACCATGATAGTCTGCATAGCGGTAAATTTTCCTAGCTGTTTCAGGTTTTAGCGAATTTATTGTAACGGTAATATGAGAAACACCACATTCTGCAAGGGAATCCGCATATTCCGGCAGCAAAAGACCGTTCGTTGAAAGGCAAAAAATTGCCTCCTTCCACACATCGCGCACAAGACGCAACGTTTCAAAAGTGTTATCAGGGCAAGCAAGAGCATCACCCGGCCCTGCGATACCGACAACACTTAGGTTTTCAATCTTTTCCAGTGCTTTTAGGCAACGTTCCTGCGCCTCGTGCGGAGTCAGCACGGCAGAAGTAACACCCGGGCGGCTTTCATTTACACAACTAAACTTGCGGCGGCAATAATTACACTGAATATTGCAATTTTCTGCCACAGGCAAGTGAATACGAGCATTTTTACCACCGCACGAGTTAAAGCATGGATGCACGGCAGATTTTTGCAAATTTTGCGACCGAAAGTCAGCACTAAATGTCATAAATTAAAACTACCAGATAATTCCTAGTATGTCAATAGGGTTTATAGGAATTCGTCAGATTCATTCCTGTGTAAAAAATCCGTTTTTATAGTTAAATCTTGATATGCCGTCAAATGACCCATTGAGAAAATTTACACAGTATTATATGAAGGTCAAATAATGATAACAAATGCAAATATTAGTTCCATTGAAGAATATATTGTTGATAGCAGAGGAATAAAACAGGTAGTTATTGAACAGTTATGCAAAACGGATTGCCCTTGCTTTATACGCTTCGGTTTTAAGGCAATAATCGACACAAAGACATTTAACCAAATCCTTTTTTGTAATATAATAAAGGGGGTTGTTTAAAATACAGCCAAAACAGGGAAAAATGCAGAAAATTACAGAATTTATTGAAAAGGCAACAAGCGGTGAGAGTTTTAAAACTAACAAATACAACTTAGAGCTGTTATTTTCAAATATTGATGATACGACACAGACAATGTATTCAATTATTAATTATATACGTTCTGAACAAGGAAATTTTGGAAATATAAAAACATGGTCAGATTTCAACAACTAATTATATAATTATTGTAAAGCAGGAAATAGTCATGTCGATAAAGAAACTATTTTAATAATAGTAAATTTTACTTGCAAGGAGTTAAAATGAAAATTTATTTAGATAATTGTTGTTATAATCGTCCTTATGATGATCAACGTAGCATTTTTAATTTTGTTGAAACCGAGGGAAAACTTATGATACAACAAATGATAAAAGATAAAACTCTTGAAATGGTTTGGTCTGATGTTCTTGATTTTGAAAATAATGATAATCCATTTGAAGAAAGACGAATTGAAATTGCACAGTGGCGAGAATTAGCATCTGCAATTATCGAATTGAATGATATAATTATAGAAAACGCACGAAACTTAATGACTCTTGGGTTACGCCAAAAAGATGCATCGCATATCGCGTGTGCAATATATGCAAATACTGATTATTTTATTACTGTTGATAAAAAGATTCTTAATAAGCAAATTAAAGATATAATTGTTATTAATCCACTAGATTTTTTACGGAGGAATTTAAATGACTGACACAATTCTAAAATGTAAAGGCATGGAATCATTGACACGGTCACTTGGTATGGTTGAAGCTGAACGCTTTATTGCGCTTATACTTAGAGAACCATTTGACTATACAGTTTGGCAACGGGATCTGTATAAAGATATGTCTCTTGATGATTTTTGCCAAAACGTTAAGAAGTTTCGTGAAAAAAACAAAAAAGAAATTTGAAGCAGAAAAAGAAAAACAAATAAAAGTTCCTTTTGAAAATCTTATTTAAGGAAAATATCATTAAAGCAGGGAATTCGTCAGATTCATTCCTGTGTAAAAAAACCGTTTTTATAGTTGAATCTTGATATGCCGGGGATGGGTGTGCCTTTGTTTGCCGCATCAATTATGGTTTTGTATATGTGCTTTTTTAAGGTCGTCCCGGAAAAATCGATTATAAAGCGTTTAAACCCTGCTTGTTTTAGAAAAGGAATTTTGTCGATTATGCTAAACGGACTTTGCGGGTACACTATTGATCCCTTATCATCTGTAGCAAGTCTAAAACTTTCGCCGCGGGTGTCTTCAAAATAAGAAAAATCATAAAAGCCGCTTAAATTAGATTGTATTCTAAAAAGCGGCGGGTATGAAAACACGCAGACTAATGCCGCTTCGCGCTCAGAGGGCTCTTTAAACCTTGGCGCTTCAAATACGCGCTCTAAATTTTGTCTGGAAAATTCATGCGGTGTTACAAAAAACTGCAAATTATTTTTTTCTAAAAACGAAACTGAAAAACGGTTGAATGTGTATAGATACGGACCTGCAATAAGTGTTGCATTTGTTTTTTGCAGCATAGTGATGTGTCCTAAATTATTTACTATAAAGTGATCGTATCCTGCATCAAGTAATTTTTCTGCAATCCCGCTTAATGATGAATTTACAGATTCAGGAAAAAACGGATCTAGCGAAATTATTATTTCCGATGTCTTAAATGGAATTGCTTTTTTTGCAGCTAGCAATTTTTCCAATGTACGGATGCTGCCGTTGATTATTAAAAACTGCGGCTTTATCGACTGCACAACATACATATCATTTAAATTAGAAACTGCAACATAAATACCCGCCGGAAATTCTTTTAACATAACTTTATTTACAGGGGTGTAGCGGATAGGCGGCGCTTGATCAAAACCCGGCTTACGCTTTGAATGTATAAAATCTTTTGGAACTAATTGCGCATAACGCCTGCTATTCTCTTTTGTTTGAACGATATAACAAGTATCGCCGGTTCTAAACGGAAATGTAGTTACCTCAGGATCTGATCCTATTTCAACTATAAGCTGTGTTATGCCGTTGTGTTTTTGTTCCACATGCTTTATTTTGTATGATTTGCGCATGCTGTCATCTGCGCGGTGAATGCGTATTGAATCGCCTATGTGTATTTTTACTCTGCATCTTATAAGAATTCCGGCTGTACCTACTGCATTCTCTGCATTTGCATTAATGCAGTATTCTTCAATACTGCCTAGTTTTATGCCTGTTCCGCCGTCTTGATCGGGGTTTAACCAGTCAAAAGACTGTTTGTCAAATAAAAAAGTTGTTTTTGTACGGGCAAAATCAAGGCTTAACATTTGTTTTGCTGCCTCAATTGCGCTGCAAATATTGCCGTCTAAATTGTCAATAACATGCCGGTATGCACGGACAACAGCGCCTGTGTATTCTGCGCTTTTCATTCGGCCTTCTATTTTAAATGAATTGATACCGGCTTTTACAAGATTGGGTATTTTTTCTATTAACTGTAAATCGTTGGGACTAAAATAATATTTGCTATCTTCTGTATCTTCTGCTGCATATAATCTGCGGCAGCCCTGAGTACACATTCCCCTATTTGCAGACTTACCGCCTAGAAAACTTGAGAACAAACACAAGCCGGAAGCACTTACGCATAACGCCCCGTGTACAAAAATCTCAAGCTCGATGTTTGTGCGTGCGCGAATTTCTTTTAAGTCTTCATAACTTAATTCACGGGACAGGACACAGCGGCTAACACCAAACTTTGACAGCAGGTTTGCAGCCTTAGCACTTGATACATTCATCTGTGTTGAGGCATGTATTTTTATAGACGGAAAATAATCGCTGCACATTTTTAATACACCAAAATCTTGAACAATAATTCCATCAACACCGCTTGCGCAAAGATATTTTAACAGTTGATACATTCTGTCCGCTTCGCGTTGTTCAAAAACTGTGTTTACAGCAACATAGATTTTTTTATTTTGTTTGTGCATAGCACGTAATACTGCATCAAATTCTGAATAAGCAAAATTCCCTGCGCGTATACGTGCGTTAAAAGATTTTAAACCAAGGTAGACGGCATCTGCACCTTCTGAAACTGCTGCGTTTAAGGCTTCCATGCCGCCTGCAGGGGCGAGTAATTCAATATTATCCATGCAGATTATAATGTGGCAAGCATAATTGCCTTGATAGTATGTTTGCGGTTTTCTGCTTCGTCCCAGACTCTGCTTGCCTGTCCGTCTATAACAGATGTGCTTACTTCTTCGCCGCGTATTGCAGGCAGACAATGCATAAAAATTGTTTCGCTCAATCCTGTCCTTGCCATAAGCTCGTTGTTCACTTGATACGGTTTTAACAATTTAACACGTTCTTCTTTTATAGCCTCTTCGCCCATTGATGCCCACACATCGGTGTACAGAGCGTGGGCACCTTTAACTTCATCTAAATTACTGCTGATTGTAATTGTGCAGCCCGTTTCTTTTGCAATCGGTGTACACTTTTCGATTACCTCGTTATCAGGGTGCAATTCTTTAGGAGCTGCAATACTGATATTGATGCCTAGCTTTGAACAAATTACAATAAGTGATCTTGCCACATTGTTACGTCCGTCCCCTACAAAACATATTTTTTTACCTGCGATTTTTTCAAACTCTTCCTGAAACGTCATGATGTCTGCAAGTGCCTGCGTTGGGTGAAACTGATCGGTAAGCCCATTGTAAACAGGAACACCGGAATATTTTGCAAGCGCTTCTGCTGTGCTCTGCTTAAATCCGCGGAATTCAATAGCACTGAACATACGCCCTAGTACACAGGCGGTATCTTCCACAGTTTCCTTTGAGCCTAACTGTATGTCGGCTGTTGATAAAAATACAGGATGCCCGCCTTCTTCGCCAAGTGCTGTTTCAAACGCACAGCGTGTCCGTGTAGAGCGTTTTTCAAATATCAACGCAACAGACTTTCCTGCAAAGCGCGAATGGCGGAGTCTTTTTTCCGCCTTTAATTTTATTGAAAGTTCCAGCAAAAAAAGTATTTCTTCCTTCGAATAATCCAACCATGTTAAAAGTGATCTGCCCTTTAAATTAATTCCCATATTTACCTCGCTTGATTAAATCCTACATGTACTATATGCGAAAGTGCCAATTTCGGACACCCCTTTTGCACCCCTCGGTTGCGTCCAACAAAAAATAATGGCAAATTGCTAAGGCAAACTGCTAAGGCGAATTTAACACGGAGGTACAGGAGGTACACGGAGGGAATTCGGAGGAAGAACAAAAAATTCTTAAATTCTTATTCCTCATCTTCTTCTCTGTGTTCCTCTGTGAACTCTGTGTTAAAATTCTTTAAATGTGCCATTAAAAATTTTTGCACCCCCTCGGTTTGCGTCCCCTTGATTTTTTTTCTTTTCCTATATATACTTATGGTATGCTTGTTGTGCGAGCAAATATATTTACAGGAGAATTTTTATGAAAACAGAAAAAAATTACAAAAATGTAAGAAAATCTTTCTTGCTTTTTGTTGCATCTATTGCAGCATGTATTTTAGTTACAGCTTGTCCGTCGAGCGACGGCTCAGTGGAACAATCCGCAGGAGGATCGGGAGGATCTAGCAAGAAGTATGACCCTCAAACGCCGTACCCTATAACCATTGTTGCAAAATTGGCTCAATTTATTGACGAAACTGGGGAAGGAAGCGGAGTAGAAACCCTGCAACTTGTTGATTTTCCGCAAGAAATTACCGCTCCGGTACCAACAACCAGTGTAGCAGCAGCCAAACAAGGCACTAGCGTAACGGTTACCATACCGGCTCTTGCAGATCATGCGGTTGACGCCGGTTTAACAAAAGTTGTTGCAGAAAACGGTTCAAATATCCCTTTGAGTGCCAGTAACAAGTTTACAATGCCAGAAGGTCCCGTTGCGGTAACAATTGTGTATATCAATGCCTCGGATGTTCTTAAATCACCAAGCTATTACACAAATGAGCTTTACAGCTTGGATTTTTCTAACGGTTCCGTGGACTTGAATTTACCCAATCCTATTACCAAATCGTTTCCGGACGATGACAACAACAAATATTATGGGGCTTATATTGCCTATTCAGGGTATCCTACCGTAAATATAACCCCGCTTCCCGTAAACTCGTATGCCGGATCATCGTGGACATTCGCAACATCTTCATGGACAGATACGACGGACAATTCGTTATCAACAACAAGTGACGATCCGCCCGTTGAATACTTCCTTATCAATGTAAAAGTTATTCCGCAAGTTAAAGTAAGGTATCCTTCAGGATTAACCGGTGTTTCTGATGCCGACAAAAATGCAACAGTAATAGGTACCGGCAAAACCGTGCAGCAAATGTATGAACAAGCCGTAGAAAATGTCTATCACTTTAGGGTTGTACGGGCTGTTCCGACTGTAGATGCCCGTTTGGTCTCTGTCAACATTTCCGGTGTCAACGAAATTTATACAAAAACAATTGAAGGCAGCCAGGAAAAACTAGTTGCCGCTGTAGCACCCTACGGAACTTCCCAGACTGATTACAATCCGGTTCAATTTTACGCATATCCTCCGTTTGGATCAAGTGAAGTATCGGTTGTTGTGGAAACAAATGATCCGGGTTCAAGAGTTAAAATTGACAATGGGACTTTTACTATGGGCAGTGCTTACGGCGATGTTACCTATAAGGGCGGCGAGAGCGAAGCAGAATTTACCGTAACAGTTCAGGCGGAAGATGATACAAAGACAAAGGTTTACACAATTAGCCTTGCAAACCTTCCTTCGACCTATGATCCTAAAGCGAAAGGCGGAACGACCTACTTTGATGAAACTAAAGTTGGCAACACCACGACAGTTACAGAAATCCACACTTTCTATCTATCATCAAAAGACACCATAGAAACCGGCGGACAAAAGGCATGGACATTGGAGTTTAACCCCGAAAACAGACCGAGTACGGTTGAAATCCTTTTAGTAGGCGGCGGAGGGGCTGGCGGCAACTTTATTTCCGGCCGTAAGGACAGTAAAACAGGTTCAGGAGGAGCCGGCGGTGTTATTTACACGAAAACATTTGCCATTACGGACAATAAATACACCGTTAAAGTAGGAGCCGGCGGCGGCAGCGGCTTGGCAAAAGGCGTGAATGATACATTTACCCTTAGCGGATTGGATTTACCTATTGCGGCGGCGCAAAAAGGCGGCGACTCATCATTCGTTAGTTTAACGAACCCTAATGTAAACAAATTAGTTGCTCCAGGCGGGGGCGGAGGTGCCAATAACAGCGACCAAACTAAATTATACGGCGGTTCAGGCGGAAGTTCAGGTGGAAGTACCGAAGGTGATCCTAGGGGCGATAATGCCGGAAGCCAGAGTATGCCGGACCTTTATACGCCGCTCTTAGACTTCTATTACAATTTAGCCTCCCGTCAACCCGACGGAACCGTTGATGAAAATTTTAGACCCAAGACGGGAATGGCATGGGGCAATACCGGTGTTGTTAGGACGCACCGAAGCGGTGATCTGAAACATTGTTCATGGGCAGGCGGTGGAGCCGGTTCAAGCCCTTCAACATCGACAAGAACTGGCTATGGGCAGGCTGGCACTGACTGGGGACGCGGTATCAAGATTGATATAACCGGAACCGAGCGCGAATATGCACGAAGCCACTTGAGCGGTCAGGGCACTCCTACCGTAGGCGCACCTCAAACCGGTAACGGCGGCGGCGGCGGCGGCGGCGTAAATGGCGCACCAGGCGGTTCAGGGATCGTTGTCGTAAAGTGGACTCATTCAGTTATTACTGGCGGCACTGATTAAAGGGCGAATTCACAAAGAGTGATTTTGAAGTCACCAACAGCGGCACAAGCCGTTGTTGGTGTTTTTTTTGCCCAAAGCAAACGCCACGACAAAATGTGGGTGGAGTGAGCCGTAGGAAGGGCGCAGCGACTGAACTAGGCGAACGGAACCCGGAGGGACATTAGCCCCGAACCGCAAACCGGGTGTTATGTGCAATTCGACCAAAATATATAAAAAAGCATACAAAGGGATTTTTATTGAAAAAACAAAAAATCTCTTGATAAATTCCTGTAATTACATAATAATTACTTTTTAAGGAGGAAACTATGCTTGTTTCTGTGGTGCCAATAGGTAATTCAAAGGGAATTAGAATACCCAAAAACATTCTGAATGAACTTAGTATTGAAAACGAAGTCGAAATGAATGTGTATAATAACGAAATTGTAATAAAACGAATTGAAAAACCACCAAGAAGTGGATGGAAAGAAGCATTTTTAAAGATGCACAAAGAAGAAGATGACAATCTGTTATTTTCAGAACAAATTCAAGATGATTCTTTTGAATGGGAATGGTAATGAAATGCTAGTAAAATAATTGTGTAAGTGGTCGAACAGCACATAACACACAGTTTCTACAACGTAATTATGGAAACATTTATACTGCTTCTCATACCCTATTTCCCCAGTATTGCAGGTTCCGGTATATCGGAGTTTATTTTTTCTCGTACCAGTTCGCCAATGAGTTGTGATACCGTTTTATTAGTGGATGTTGCCTTTGTAATAAGATAATTTGCAGCCACTTCGTCAAGAGAACGCAACAAATCCCGCTGACGAGTCAGAAGACCCCCAACGCCTATCCGTATGGGAGGGATTTTTTTTGTATATAGCTCATCAAGGGCATTCGCTTCTTCTTCGGTCATTATAGCTGCCATAGTGTTCTCCTAAATATTTGCGATCTCCCGCAACTGTTTACGACATTTCATCGCATGAAAAACATGATAAGAATTCTCCCCAATTTCATTGAAGAGGATTTCTATCGGATTTCCAGACAAATCATAGCCAATAAAAATCCCCGCCGCAGAGCCTGCACGTAGCAGGTGCGTGCGTGCAGTGGGTATTAAACCCTACGGCTCGAATAAATAATTCAACTTAATTTCTGGAAATATCGTATGTATTTTATTTATAATTGTTAATGTTGGATTTGATTTTTTTTCCAACCGTTGATAACTATAAATATTTTTCATTCCCAACATTTCAGCTATTTGTTTTTGTGTCATATTTGAATTAAGCCTATAATTCCTCAATAATACAGCCAAGGCAATTTCTGGATATACCGATGCTTTTATAATGTTTTTTTCATTATCTAACGAATCGGTAGGCAGGGGAAATATGATTTGCGAACCGTTCGGTTCTTCGAGGAATAAATTTAATGCCTCTTTACAATTTTTATATAACTCTTCCAAATTATCCCCTTGAGTTACACAACCATCTAGTTCTACACATTCGGCCCAATAGCCGTTTTTTTCTTCATGCATTTTAAAGTGATAATTCATTATTTTCCCACTTCTTCCTTTAGCCTTTTCAATAGTTTTTGCTCAATGCCTTTCTTTAATTCCTTATGCATAGGTATGGTTTTACGTAAACCAGCTTTGCCCACTTTTACGTGTGAACCTACTTGAGAAAGTTCAGCTCATCCAGCCTTTTTGTACTGCTGAAGCATTTCTTTACCACTTAAAGGCATATTTTCATATTACCAAATATATTTGGCAATATCAATGGTTTTTATAATTTTTGATCAAAAAGTATTGACAAGTATCAACATTATGTATACAATGAATAATATGTTATAATAAATCATACATTATAACATATGAGGAGTAAACAAATGGTCAAAAAATTAATTCAACACGGAAATAGCGTTGCTCTTGTCATTGATAAACCAATTCTGGAAATGTTAAACATCACCAATGAAACACCCTTAGAATTGACTACGGACGGGAAAAATATAATATTATCTCCTCAAATGGAATATATCCAGGAAAATAATATCCTCATTTCGTTGGAGAAAATAAATAAACAATATTCAAATGTTTTAAGGAAACTTGGAGAATAAATGATCAAATTTCTGACCTTATCTGAAATCTTAATAATATTAGAGGACCAAATTAGGAATTATGGTGGGGTATATGGTGTACGGGATTTGAATTTATTAAGCTCCGCGATATATGTTCCACAATCAGGTTTTAATGGACAATATTTACATAACACAATACCGGCAATGGCTGCCGCATATGCGTATCATCTTTGTCAAAATCATCCGTTTATTGATGGAAATAAACGTGTAGCACTTGCAAGTTCATTAGTATTTCTTGATATTAATGATTATAAATTTAGTTGTCCTGATGAAATATTATACGATGAAATAATGGGTGTGGCAAAAAGTGAAATAAAAAAAGAAGAATTAATAATATTTTATGAAAAACATTCAAGAAAAAAATAGTGTAAAAATGCGGCACTGCGCCTAACACACGGTTGGCGCAAGGGTTTAGAGGTGATCTTTAATATCCAAACTTAAAACCAACTATGGCAGCTAATCCATTTCGTTTCCAACTATCAACAAAAGTAGGACCTTGCAGTGCTGCGCCTATATCAAATTCAAACACTCTAAAATCAAGTTCAAAAACAGCTTTATTGCGCCAATTTTTTTCGTTTACACCGCTTCCTATATTGATTGAAAGAATCTTTGGCAGATTAAGCTGGAATTCCAAGCCGTAGTTAAACAACAACGGTGCTATAACACTGTTTATCGAAACACCAAAATTAGGTTTTATAACAAAAAGGTGAGTTTTAAAAGGCTTAAATAACAGGTAGCTGTTAATATGTACCGGACGGTGAACAAGTTTTGATTCCTCAATAGGCTCTTGCACCATGCTTGTTATATCAGGTATTGCAAAACCGACACCGCTTAATAAATAATGGGCAAGCTCTTCCGGTGTCCAGCCTTTATAAGTAGGATTGGGTACACTAAATTGAACATCAAGATTTACACCTGAACGGTAGTGTGTCGTTGATGGAAAAATGGGAATATTTTGCACTAGCAATCCTATATCAACGATGCGGAAAAGTGCAAAACGCCCCTCTAACGAAATATCAAAACCAGGGCTGGCAAGCATTCTTGCATAATCGTGAGACGAAATATCAAACGCCGAATAAATATCAATCGCACCGGATCCGCGCATACCCATAAAGCGTTCAGGATTACCCATATCGCCGCCAAAGCTTTTTAGTTCCACACCGGCATTAGGCATATAATATGCCGTAAAGAACACTGCGGGAGACACTTTTATCCAAAGCCTGTTGTTTAGTATCGTTTTAGCACCGGAAACGCCGATTTCTGCAAAAAAACTTGCCGCAGCGTTTACTGAACCGTTAATAGTTTGCAAGGTTTGAAACAGATTTTGAATATAATCAATGTCCTCAAAATTAAAAGAGGTATCTGTAAGACCCTGCAGTGTTCTTAACGAGGAAATTGTATCACCGCTTATATCACCGTAAACACGCAAAGCGGCACCGGTAAAAAATTCAAAATCAATAGTACGCGCAGAATTGATTTTAAAATAAATAGGCTTGGTAAAAATATCCAGATTGAATGTAAAATCACCTTTAATATTGTTTGGGTCAAAAAACGCTTCCTCTTTTAAAGCGCCTATCGCCTCTTTAAATGTAAAAATTGAGTTATCTAGACCGGCTTCCAGACCAACTATTCCTAATTCAAAATACCGCTTTTTCCGCAATCCTGCCCAAAGCTCAGGGGCACTAGGATCTCCAATATTCTTTGTTTTTTTTGACGGTTTTATTTTTACTTTTGATTTAGCTTCCTTGCCATCATCTGTGGTTTCTTCATCTGAGCCATATATTTCTTCGCTTATATCTGTTTCGCCGGCTTCGGTATCTAAATCTAAACTTTGTGCCAAAAATTCAATCTTGCGTCTTGAATCTCTTTTTCGCGGTTTAGGCTCATAATCATTGCCGTCAATAGAATTATCAATAGGGCTGCCAAGAGAATTATCAATAGAGTTGCCAATAGAATCGTCAAAAGAGCTTTCGGCATCAGAATTATCAAAAGAATCGCCTGCAAAACTATCAAGGGCTTCGTTATAAGTGTAGTTATCGTTGTCATTGTCGTTATCGTTACCAAATGGAGCTTCAAAATCAGTATATTCTTCGTAGGAATTATATTCATTGCCGCTAAATTCATCGGCATATCCAAAATCTGCCTGTGCAAAGACCGAATTTGACGCTAAGAATGTGCAGATTAAAAAAGAAAAACGGCTAATGTTATTCAAAAATTTGTTATTCAATATGTCCTTCTTGTTTGCTTAGTATTTTTGTTACGCAGTAAGTCTTTCTTTGACAATATCGACGGCTTTTTCTATCATTTTTGAAAGCGGTATGCCATCGCCGCCTGCCAATGTCAGGTGATCGTTTTGCAGGGGTAACACGATACGTTCACCGGCGGCAGACAAAATCGCATTAGTCATTTTATATGTTATTTCACCCATCATACTATTAGATATTATAACACCAATCGGACCCAAAACAAAGTCCCCAAGTCCTACCGATTGAATAATTGCATTCTCGCCGGCAGCTCCGCGATCCGCCCCTGCTTTGACCATGCGTTCAACAGCAATGGCATTTGTCCCAAGCGCAATAATTTCAATATTTTCGGCAAAGTGTTCACGCAATTTGCCGACCAATTGAACGCCTATACCGCCGCCCATACCATCAACAACAACTATGCAAGGTTTTTTGCCGGTTTTGGGAAGGCTCATTTTAATTCAGAGCGTTTTGTAATCACTGCGGACAAAAGCCCGTATTGCACTGATTCTTCGGCAGTCATCCAGTAGTCGCGGTCGGTATCTTTTTCCACTTGATCTTTTGGCTTGCCTGTTTCTTCTGAAATAAGCACATTGATCTTTTCGCGAAGTTTTTCCAGTTCGCGGGCGTGAATTTCGATGTCTGTAGCTACACCGCGTATTCCTGATAAGGGCTGATGAATCAAATAATGACTGTTTGGAAGTCCTACACGCCGATTTTTTGGTGCAGCAAGTTGAATAATAGCTGCGGCACTTGCCACAAGCCCCATACCAACCGTCCAAACCGGCGGTTTAATAAAGCGGATCATATCAAAAATAGCATAACCGGCATCGGCATCCCCGCCAGGTGAATCTATAAAAATCCGAATAGGCTCATCATTCAGATTTTCCATAAGCAAAAGCTGTTTAATAGTCTTTTCTGCAAGGTCTTTGTTTACCTCGCCGGATAGCAGAATTGTCCGTGTTTTAAGCATTTTTTCTGCAAGATTGTCCTGTTGTTTATCTTTGGATTTTTCTTTGCAGTCTTCGTCATCATCGCAGTCTGCACGGAAGCCGTCATAAATCGCATGGCTAAAAATATTATTGCTGTTCATACATATAGTATAAAAACTGATGCTGCTTCTTGCAAGTAGCGCAAAACAATAATTGACATAATGATATATTTGTTATAGTTTTAAGTTGCTAACAAACAATTAAGACGGCACCGTAAATATGACTAGTGTTATTGAATTAAATATTCGTCAATATATAAAAAACCAAAATTGCTATTTTGTATTTCCTAGTGATATTGACGCACAACAGTGGGGACGTAAATCGTGTACATTCGATTTTCTGCATACAGTAGCTAGCGATCGTTTTCTTGCCTGGGATAAGTTTAAAGAGATGATGTGCAAGACGGACGGCGGTTTGCGTCCTGTGAGTGCCGAGTTACGTCTTTTGTTTACAACAAATCTAATCAAGCGGAATAAAGAAGCCGTTGCATCAGGTATTACAGATAACGGGCTTCCGTTGATTTCTGTAATACCAAAACAATTTGCAGAAGACGGCGGAATTTTTGCAGACAGCATTACCGCTACATTGCCGTATTTGACATATTGGCAGCAAAGGCACGCTGCAAATGGAGGTAATGCCGATAACGAAGATACTGATCTATTAACAATAAAAAAGTTATACAATGATTTTTTGAGTGCAACTAATACTTACGAAATTTCTGATATATGTTTTGAATTTGCTGCAACAGATAATTGCTATATTATTTTTTATCCTGAACTTATAGAAGACTGGTCTATATATAAAGATATTTTTTTAGAACACAATGACAAAGTAAAAATTGTTAAGATACAACAAGATAAGATTGAATCGAATTTAAATTTATATGAATCTGCAAGAACTGAATTACGCGGAATAATATTATCGATAAAAAAATTATACGAAGAAGACGGCGTTGCATACGAGGATATTGCCGTAAATGTTCCTGACCTTAAAAATATTGAAGCCTATATAAAAAGGGAATTTGCGTTATACGATATACCGATGCATGCTCATAGCGGCAGGGCATTAGCCGAATACGAAACAGGCAGATTTTGGAAGGCGGCAGATGAATGTGTGCAAAACAACTGGACATTTAAGTCGATAAAGGCACTGCTATTCAATAATCATCTGCCATGGAAAATGCCTGACATAAATCAGGAATTGATACGTTTTGCCATAAACAATAATTGTCTGTGCGGTTATTATGAAGATAGCGGTTTTGTTGATGTGCTGGAAAATGCATTGTTTTTGTCTCCAAACACTCTGTTACACGAGTATTACAAAAAACTAAAAAAAACTGTTACCGGCATGACACATTCAAAATCGTTTACCATACTGATCAAAAACTTTTTTGATTTTAGAAAATATTTTTTTAGCGAACAATCAAAAGATGAGGATGAAGATAAAGAGAGCTATGAAAACAAAATACTTTCAAACAGTCTTTCGCGCTGCATAGAAGAACTTTGGAATTTGGTAAATATCGAAAAAAAATATTCAATTCCTATGCCGGAAAATCCATACAGTTTTTTTATTTCTATGCTTAAAAAGAAACAGTATGTTCCTGCAAGAGAAGATAATGGTGTGCATATATTTGAATATCGTGTTGCTGCAGCATCGCCGTTTAAATACCGGTTTATTATGAATGTATCGCAGAATGCTGCAAGTATAGTGTATAAACCTTTAAAATTTTTAAATAACGACAAACGTAAAGCACTTAATGTAGAAGATATTTCTGTTTCTGCAGAATATTTTAAAGCATACAATGCCCAGTATATAAGCTGTTCTTTGCATGCGTTTTCCGGATGGTCATTGCCGCACAGTTTTTGGAACGATAGAATTAAAAATGCCGTACCGCAACCGGATTCATACACAGAGGAAAAATCATGGTGGGCAGATGAAGCTCTATTCCCTGTGAACTTATACCCTGCACAAAAAATGAGTTTTAAAAATTGGTTCGCTGTGTATTCGGCATCAAAACAAAATGCAAAAGAAGGCAAACAAAAAATCATATTGCCTGAATACAAAGAAAAGATTATGCAAAAAGATCATAACGTATTGGGTATATCATCTAACGAGGAAAATAGTTGTATAAAAGTGTCTGCAAGCGACTTAAATATTTTTTTTGAGTGTCCGCAAAAATGGTTATACGGAAGGCTGCTTGATATAAAAGAGCTTAAAGTGGAAGCGGAAATGTTGGATGCCGATTCGAAAGGTTTAATCCTTCATTTAGTGCTAAGCAAACTATACAAAAAGATAAAAGAAACAGACAAGATATTTATTGCAAAAAATATTCCGCTATACAAAGAGTGGTTGTTTGAAATTACCAGTGAATATTTTTTGACACAGAATGAACATCCAAGCGTTTTAATTAAGCCTTTTGTTGTGCCGTTAACACGATCTGTTTGCAATATACTAGGCAGCTATCTTGTATCAGAATCTAAAAAATATGACGGCTATGGAATAGACGAATTGGAATGTTATATTGAACAAAACTGTGAATTGCCTCTTAGCGGCTCTATACTTTTAAAAGGTTTTATAGACCGCGTTTCCATTGATAAAAAAAACAATCCTGTCATTATAGATTACAAAACAAAAAACACTCCGGCAATAAGGGACTGCACTGCAAACGAGAACGGCGATTTATTCAACTTTCAAATGGCTGTCTATGTAAAGTTATACGAAAATCTAAAAAATAAAAAAATCGCCTCTGCTGTTTTTGCAAGCCTTGTTGACAGAGACTACACAACTATTATTGATGATGAAACAAAAAAAGACCGTGCTGTTTATCAAAATACAATGTATGCTCTGGAAGAATATCTAAAGATTTATCACGATAAAGTTTTGGCCTATGATTTATCTACAAAAGATGTATCGTCTTTTATATGCCATTCTTGTGATTACAAAACTGTTTGCAGAAAGACATATCATTTGAATACAGGATAAAAAATGAATAGCGAAGAAGTTTTACACATTATAGACAAAGAAAATCAGTTTGATTCGGATCAGAGAGCGGCTGTAACAGCCGGTAACAATGTTGTTGTTACTGCAGGCGCAGGCTCCGGTAAGACAAAAGTGCTCTCGGCACGTTTTGCATATCTAATTATAAAAGACGGTTTAAACGTAGACGAAATTCTAACTATGACATTTACAAAAAAAGCTGCCGCAGAGATGTCGGAGCGAATTTATAAAACATTGTATGAACAAAAAAATAATCCGCATGCAAGAAAAGCAGTGGAAGAATTTAATAAAGCAAACATTGTAACATTCGATTCGTTTTGCACTCAGGTTGCACGTATTGCCGCTCCAAGATATGGTATCGCGCCGGATTTTACAGTTGATAACAAAGGTGTTGCAGAGCTTGCACAGAATGCAGCTTTACCGTTTGTGCTTAAAAACCGTGAAAACACCGCATTGCAAAACCTTATTTGCGAACACAATATCACAAAAATTGCGCACAATATTTTTGCCGCATCTGTGCTAAACGAATTAAGTTCTATTACAACTCCATTAGACTGCTATGTTTATTACGAAAAGCAGTTACAAAAAGTTTTACAAACATGGCGGGAATATAAAGATAAAACAATTGAAGCTATAGAAAACATAAAACATAACAGCCCTTTAATAAAAAGTAAAACGACACAGTTCTATGCCGCAATGGAAAACATTGTAAATCAAAATTTTGATTACAAGATAGGTAATTTAGAAGACTTAAAGAAAGAAGATATATTTAAATTTTTGGAGATTACCGGTGCTTATTGTTCTGTAAAGTTACCAAGCAGTAAAAACGACAAACCTGTAGAAATTATTTCAGGTCATCTTAAAAATATCAGAGAGTATCATCAAAAACTTGTTTCGCTAGTCAATACATACTTTCAGTTTGATTTGGTAAAAGAAATCTTTAGTCTTATGGACGAGTTTCAAAAACATTTTAACAAACAAAAACGCAGCTCTGGGATTTTAACATTCAACGACATTGCATCTCTTGCATTAAAGGCATTGATTGAACATCCTGACATACGCGATATGTACAAAAGACAATTTAAAGCAGTTATGTGCGATGAATTTCAAGACAACAATAACTTACAAAAAAACTTGTTGTTTTTATTGGCAGAAAATATGGAGCGCAAAATTAAATCGCCTGCGCAAGCTTGTGAATTAATAAATAATAAATTATTTTTTGTAGGAGACGAAAAACAATCTATTTATAAATTCCGCGGCGCTGATGTTTCCGTTTTCCGCTCATTGATTAAAGAGATACCTGACAACATAAATCTGGCACATAACTACCGATCAGATCCGGCATTGATCAATTCGTTTAACTACCTGTTTGATGCGGTTTTTTTGAAAGATAGCAAAGACACGCCGTTATACGAAGCGGTTTTTACAAAACTGTATTCCAAAAAAAACATTGATGAATCAAAAGAGCAGCCTTTAAATATATGTTTTTTAAAATCGGATGATATAAAAGACAACGAAAATCAGGTTTCCTGTCATGATGCAGAAGCGGTCTTTGTTGCAAAAACAATTTATACAATGGTAAAAGAAAAAACCCCTGTTAGGCGGCGTTCTGGTGCGGACATTATCGAAACTCCATGCACGTATAAAGATTTTGCCGTACTGCAACGCAGTTACAGTAATCAAAATGTTTTGGAAAAACAGTTTAAGGCATTCGGCATACCGTATAACGCCGAAAAAACTCAAGACTTATTTTATGAAGCTGTTGTAAACGATATGCTAAGTCTTATCCGTTTAATCGTTTACCCGCACGACAGCCTTTCTTATGCTGCATTTTTACGGTCGCCATTTGTACGTTTTGACGACAAGATGTTTCTTAGCTGCATGTTTAATTTTACAAACAGCTTGCAAAAAATACCGTTTTCTAAAAGTGTAGAAGCAGAATTGCAAGAAAACGAAATTGAATCTTTTAGGTATGCAGCAGATTTTTACAACAAAATAAAAGAGATTTCCGCAAAAATAACTACAAAAGAATTAATTACAAAACTGTGGGAAGATTATGGTTATAAACACGAAACTTTAAACAGTGCACAGTCGCAAATATACGGCGAGCTTTATGATTATCTTTTTGAGATGGCAAAAAACTGCGATGATCGCGGAAAGAATTTATCGGAATTCCTTGATCACATGGACGCAATGAAAACAAAAAGTGATGAATTAGATGTGCCGCTTGAACGAAAAGAAGGTGTAGCTTTGATGTCTGTTCACAAAAGTAAAGGTTTGGAATTTCCTGTTGTTTTTGTTTTTGGATGTTCGGCAGATGCAAAGGCATTAAGCAATTCTGACTTGATTTATTTTGATAGCCTTTTTGGACCATGTTTTAATCTGCCTGCGGCAAGCGAAGAATTAATTAGCAATGAAAAAATCGGCATCAAAAAAGTGCGGAATTATTTTTTTGACGATGCAAAATATAAAGAGCAGCTTATGGAAACTGCAGAGTTACGCCGTTTATTATACGTTGCTATGACACGCGCAGAATCAAAACTTTTTATAAGCGCCGCATTAAGTAAGCTGACAAAAAAAGAAAAAGAAATGCATCCTGAGATTGATCTTATGAATGCGGATGAAGAAATAAATTTAAGATGTTCGCTGCTAATAGAAAAACGTAAAAATGCGCTTAAAGAAAACTATACAGTTCCAAGTTTTTTGGATTTACTATTGCCTGCATTGGTAGAAAACAAAAGCAACAAAATATACAAGATCGTCAATTTACATGCATACACAAAAGCTGAAGTGCATGACATTACTGCTAAATGCGGCAATGTACACACATACAGCACAACATCATCAGCATTTGAAGAAAAACTAACGACAGCTTCTGAACTTTACGAAAAATCCGTTCTGCACAATCCTCCATTACAAAATAATTATTTTTTGCAGGCAAGTAAATTGCAGGAGCACAATGAGCAAGTAGAAAAGCAGTATTTGTTATTTTCCGGCGAAATTGAAAGCGGCACAGATGAGCTAAGTGCATTGCTGCGTTCAGCAGAAATTAGTGCCGCCGATTTTGGTATTGTTGTTCATAATTATATGGAAGCACTTGTAAAGGATGCTCCGGTGCATTTAAGTCCCTCATTACATCATTTAACAAGCAATAATTATTTTGAAAAAATTATTGATTTTGCAAAAGAGTTAAGCGGTAAATTTTTAGATACTGATCTATATAAGTTACTAACTGAAGTTCGCCTAACAAAACCAAATTTAATAAAAACTGAATATTCATTTTTGTCGTTGTTTAAAACAGACAAAAAAAATATGTATGTTTCAGGACAGATCGATTTACTTTTTGCACACGCTGGCACACTCTACATTGTTGATTACAAAACCGACAAGTCAGAAGTTCCGCAAAACCATGCGGTGCAACTTTCAATTTACAAAAAAGCATGCGCTGATATTTTTCCGGAATATGCACAATCAATAAAAACATATTTATTTTATACACGCAGCGGACATTGCATTAACATTGATGATAAGATTTATGATAATGTTGATACTCTAGTATTGCCATGCAGCAGCATGTTATAATTAAGCTGTTTTATGAAAAGGAGATTTCTGTAATATGAAGAATGTAAAAGACAATGTTGTTTTAGTAACCGGCGGTGCCAGCGGTATCGGACGCTTAATGAGTCTTGATTTTGCACAGCGCGGCGCTAAGGTTGTAGTATGGGACATTAATGCCGATACCCTTAAAAGTTTTGAAGACGAAGGCCGCGAGAAGGGCTTCTTTATCAAAGGCATGGTTTGCGATGTTACAGATCGCGAAGCAGTTTACCGTCAAGCAAAGGTGCTGGAAGATGAAGTAGGTCCTCTGGATATACTTATCAACAATGCGGGAATAGTTTCAGGCAGCAAATTTTTGGATACACCTGATGAAAAAATAGAAAAGACGATGGCAGTAAATGTGCTTTCCCTTTTTTGGACAGGCAAAGCATTTCTGCCTTCAATGATAAAACGTAACAGCGGTCACATTGTAACTATTTCATCTGCTGTAGCTATAGTGGCAATTGCAGGTTTAGCAGATTATTCGGCAAGCAAGGCTGCTGCATTTTCGTATAACGAGGCACTCCGTTTTGAATTACGCCGCCTTAAAAGTAAAGTGCGGACAACGGTAATCTGCCCAAGTTTTATCGACACAGGTATGTTTGCCGGTGTAAAAATCCGTTTTGAATTTCTTGTTCCAATTTATAAAGCAACATTTATGGCAAAACAAATTGTTAAGGCAGTCCTAAAAAATAAAAAACGTCTTGTGCTTCCCGCATTTATGTATATGGTTTACCTTTGCCGCATATTTCCTGTCGGATTTTTTGATGCAGTTACGGACTTCTTGGGTATGAACAAGGCAATGGATAAATTTACAGGCAGGAAAAACTAATGAGCAATTTTCAAGTAACATCAAATGATATAAGCACGATTGCAGCGCAAGCGCGTAAAGCGCAAAGTGAATGGGCGCTGTTGTCTTACGGGCAACGTGCAAAGCACATAAAAAAAATCGGTCCTTATTTAGGACGGCATGTTGATGAGCTTGTAGAAACCGTTCACAAGGATAACGGCAAATTAAAATATGATATTTTGTCCACAGAAATTCTATCGGCAGTGATGTCGCTTTCATACTACATTAGCAACGGCAAAAAATTTATGCGGTCTACCGGTATCGGTCTTGGGTGCATACTTATGTTCAACAAAATCAGCCGCATGGTTTACAAGCCTTTTGGAGTAATCGGAATTATCACGCCATGGAACTTTCCGCTTGCAATTCCCTTTTCAGAAGTTGTAATGGCACTCTTAGCAGGCAATGCAGTAATTCTAAAGACAGCTTCCAACACTGTTAATGTAGGACGCGCACTTGCTGCAATTTTTGAAGCTGCCGATCTTCCAAAAGGTCTTTTTAATTATGTGGAAATAAAAGGTGAAGAAGCCGGCAGGGCATTTATTGACGGCGGCGTAGATAAAATATTTTTTACAGGCTCTGCTAAAACAGGTAAAGAATTGGCAGCTCTTGCAGCACCGCGTTTACTGCCGCTTGTTTTGGAATTAGGCGGTGCAGATGCTGCCGTAATCTGTGCAGATGCAAATTTAGATAAAGCTGCAAAAGGCATTATATGGGCAGGGTTTTCAAGTGCCGGACAGATCTGCGGCGGTATTCAGCGTGTTTTGGTTTATAAATCAGTGTATGAAAAATTCTTAAAAAAACTATCTATACTTGTTGAAAAACTTCGCGTAGGTGATGATTTAGATTCCGATGTCGGCCCTCTTGTAAACGAGCGCCAAAAACAAAAGTTCAAAGAGCAAATAGATGCATGCATTTCAGGCGGCGCAAAGATTGCAGCAAAAAGTCAGGGCGGCGATTTAAATGATCAAACTCTTTTTGCACCGGCACTCGTTCTAACCGATGTAAAAAATTCTATGCCGGTAATGACAGAAGAAATATTCGGACCGGTTGTAGCTGTCATTCCTGTAGATGATGCTGCCTGCGCTATAAGTATCGCTAACGATTCCCCTTACGGCTTGTCTGGTTCTGTGTGGTCGGCAAATCATACTCGTGCAAAAAAAATTGCTTTACAGATAAATGCAGGTTCGGTTATGATAAACGATCACTTAATGTCCTATGCACTTGCAGAAACACCATGGGGCGGTTTTGGCGATTCAGGCATTGGACGCACACACGGAAAAATCGGCTTTCAAGAAATGCTTAAAGCACAAGTAGTTGTAGATGATATTCTGCCGTTTTCTAAACGCAGCTTGGTCTGGCAGCCCTACTCAAAAAAACTCTACAAGGGAGTACGCGCAATAGTTAGTTTCCTATCAGGACCATCATTATTCAACCGCATAGCTGCCGTGCCGGGAGTTATGGGAATATTCTTTAGGTACTGGAAAAAGTAGCAGGAGAAAATATGGGAAAGACAACTTCGCAAAAAATATTTGACGCACACTTGGTGGATACACCGGCAGATGATACATTCGTGTTAAAACTTGATGCTGTATTCTGCCACGAAATTACCACGCCAATCGCTATAAATGATCTAGCAGCACGCGGTATGGACAAGGTTTTTGACAACACAAAAATTAAAGCTGTAATTGACCATGTAACGCCGGCAAAGGACAGCAAAACTGCAGAGCAGGGCAAGGTACTGCGTGATTGGGCGCGCCGTCAAAATATAAAAGATTTTTTTGATATTGGCAAAAACGGCGTATGCCATGCGATCTTCCCTGAATACGGCTTTGCGCGCCCCGGATACACAATCATTATGGGTGATAGCCACACTTGCACACACGGTGCATTCGGTGCGTTTGCCGCCGGTGTAGGTACAACAGACCTTGAAGTAGGCATTTTAAAGGGTGTTTGCGCGTTTAAACAGCCTAAAAGCATCAAAATAAATTTGACAGGCAATCTAAAAAACGGCGTTTATCCAAAAGATGTAATACTTGCCGTAATTGCAAAAATCGGCGTAAACGGTGCTACAGACCATGTAATAGAGTTTAGCGGACCTGTAATCGAAAATATGAGTATGGAAGGACGGCTTACAATCTGCAATATGTCTGTGGAAGCTGGTGCTACAAGCGGTATATGCCCCGCCGACAAAGTAACACTTGAATATTTGTGGAAGTTCATAGGTCCGGACGGCGATAAATCGTATAAAACAAAAGAGGAGGCGCTTGCCGATTTTAAAAAGTGGCACAGCGATCCGGATGCTCAGTTTGCAAAAGTGATTGATATCGATGCTTCTACAATTGAGCCGCTTGCAACAGTTGACTACAAACCGGATCAGGTTAAAACGATTAAGGAATTGTCCGGCACAAAAATAGATCAGGTTTATATAGGTTCGTGTACAAACGGGCGTATAGAAGACTTAAGAGAGGCTGCAAAAATAATTAAAGGTAAAAAAGTTGCAGATACAGTGCGGGCTATTGTCTCTCCTGCTACACCTGCAATCTATTCGCAGGCGCTTAAAGAAAATTTAATAGAGATTTTTATGGATGCAGGTTTTTGTGTTACAAACCCTACCTGCGGTGCCTGTTTAGGTATGTCTAACGGTGTTCTCGCGAAAGGTGAAGTTTGCGCATCAACTACAAACCGCAACTTTTTCGGCCGCATGGGTGCAGGCGGCATGGTTCACCTAATGAGTCCAGCCTCCGCCGCAGCTGCCGCAATCAAAGGCTGTATATAGGGCATATTGCTATTTGTTTACAACATGTGAACAATTTTATGGAGATTTTATTGCGAATTTCAACAAAAGGGCGGTATTCATTAGAGGCTGTTTTATTTTTGGCTCTTAACAGCAAAGATGAACATATAAGTGCGCGCGAGGTAGCGGAACAAACAGGGATTTCCGAAGGTTATTTAGAACAACTTTTTATACCACTGCGAAAAGCAGGAATTATTCACAGTGAACGCGGAGCGCAAGGCGGGTATACACTAAAAAAGTCTGCCTCTCAAATAAGTGCCGGTGAAGTTTTACGCAGCGTGGAAGCCTCTTTAAAACCGGCACCTTGCGTTGACGAAAAATATTGCCCAAAAGAAGATGACTGCACCTCGCATGCAACATGGCGCGATCTGTATAATGCCATTACAGAATGTATTGATTCGGTATCAATTGCAGACTTGGTAAAAGATTACAAAACAAATATCGGCGCGGAGTATACGATATGAAAATATCAACAAGGGGACGCTATGGCATAAGGCTCTTGTTGGATCTTAGTGAACACGAAAACGAAGATTGTGTTACACTATCTAGTATTTCACAACGTTTGGATATTTCTGTGCGATACTTGGAGCAGGTTGCCATCATTCTGCGGCGTGCATCTTTTATACGCTCAGTAAAAGGTGCATCAGGCGGTTATGCGCTTAACCACCCTTGCGAAGAAATTGTGATAGGTGATGTTCTGCGCTCTTTAGAAGGTGATATGCTTGTTGCAGATATATGTGCCGGCGGCAAAGAAACTGCGATTGCATCCTGCATACGGCGTATGGTTTACGATCCTTTGAATAAAAAAATATCAGAGGTGATCGATCGTATAACTCTTGCTTCCATTGCAAACGGTAAAGATGATGAAGTTGCGTATATGTATTTTATTTGATCTTAATTGTGTATACTGGAAATATGAAAATAATATCGTGGAATGTAAACGGAGTGCGCTCTGTTACAGAGAAAGGTTTTTTGGAATGGCTAAAAACTAATTCGCCGGATATTCTTTGTATTCAAGAAACTAAAGCACATCCCGAACAACTGGTAAAAGAAATAATCAATCCTTTAGATAAAGATAACAATGTGTACAAAACTTTTTGGGCAAGCGCTGTAAAAAAAGGATATTCCGGAGCGGCAATTTTTTCAAAAGAAGAACCACTGGATGTACACAACATGGGTATAAAAGAATTTGATGATGAAGGCAGAGTGCTTATTGCGTTTTACAAAAGATTTGTTTTAATAAATGCATATTTTCCTAACTCGCAGGAAGCAGGGGCGCGTCTGCCATACAAACTTAGGTTTTGCAATGCAATTTTAGAAAAGTGTAACGCACTTGTAAAAGAAGGCAAACATATCATTTTGTGCGGTGATTATAATATTGCACATAACCCAATAGATCTGGCTCGTCCTAAAGAAAATGAAGGCAATGCCGGTTACTTACCGGAAGAACGTGCATGGATGGATGAATGGATTGCATCAGGTTACATTGATACATTCCGTCATTTTTATCCTGAACAAGCTGCAGCGTATTCATGGTGGTCATACCGTGCGGCCTCGCGTGCTAGAAATGTGGGGTGGCGTTTGGATTATTTTTGTGTAGATAGCGGCGCAGTGAATTTTATAAAAGATTCAAAAATACGTCCTGAAGTTTTGGGATCTGATCATTGTCCCGTAGAAATTATATACGAGTAGGAGGATATTATGAAAGTAAAATACAATTCACCTGTAATTCTGTCGTTTGTTTTTGGCTGTGCAGTTATTTTAATTTTAACACAGACATTTTTCCCGCATTTGACGGAGCTGTTATTTTCCGTGCCGGGCAGAGGTCATTTTGATTCGCATAGTGTGCGTAACTGGATAAATCTTTTTACCCATATTTTAGGGCACTCATCATGGGATCACCTAACGGGAAATTTATTAATTCTGTTAATAGTAGGTCCAATGCTGGAAGATATTTACGGATCAGTATCGCTTTTATTTATGATAATAATAACCGCCCTTGTTACAGGGCTTGCTAACATAATAATTTCTCCGGCAAACTTATTAGGTGCATCCGGTGTAGTTTTTATGATGATACTTTTGGCATCATTTACTAATTTCCGCAAAGGTGAAATTCCGCTTACGTTTATTCTTGTCGTTGTGTTTTATATAGGCAATGAATTTGTGAATGCATTAACACCGGATAGCGTTGCGCAATTTGCACACATCATAGGCGGATTCTGCGGCAGTATCTTCGGCTTTTTCAGAAAGCTTCCTGCACGTACAGGTCAGGGGGCAACAGTTTCAATTGATAGCAAAAGGTAGAAGATGATCACTTTAATTACAGGCGGCGTAAAATCAGGCAAGTCGCGGCGCGCTTTGGAGATTACCGCCGCTTGGCAGTTTCCGATAACATTTATAGCGACAGCTTCTACACTTGATGATGAGATGCGCCGCCGTGTAGAAAATCATAAAACAGAACGGGCACAATTTTGCGCGGCACGCGGCGGCTTGGGAATATGCGGACACAGTATATGCGGCGGAATAGAATGTACACAGAATGGGTTTTCTACTATCGAAGAACAATTGGAAATTGACAAGGCATTAGAGAGGGCAAGCAGCCGTGTTATTTTTGACTGTGTTGTTATGTGGATCAACAACCTTATTTATTATAAACGTGAAGCCGATTTTGAAAAAATCCTGAATTCTTTTTTATCGGTTGCCTCTGCACAAAAAGATGATGTTGTTATTGTTAGTAACGAAACCGGTTTTGGTAACATACCCTGCGATGAGCTAACACGCAACTTTAACCTTATGCTCTCCCATGCAAACAGAGTCATTGCACAAAAAGCCGATGCCGTAGAAATTATGGTATGCGGTTTACCATTAAAAATAAAAACCTAAAAAATCGAAAATAAATAAATAAAAACTGACCGTCTCTTAGGGAATTGGGAGGTTCCAAATAAAAAGTCGTAAAAGGAGGTTATTTGGATTGGGACGGTCAGTTAAAACCAATTTAGAATGCTGCTGCTTTAGGCATCACCTCCTGTTGTCTGTTGATCTCCGGAAAATCAGAAATGTTTTGCGCTGCAGATTCCTGCCCCTTTTTAAAGTCAGGCCGGAATTCAACATGCTCGGCTACAATCGTAATGCGTGAATGTGCGGCACCGTCCGTTGAGTTCCAACGGCTTTGTTTCAAACGTCCAACGACACGTACACCGCGTCCTTTGCGTCCCAGTGTTTTGCAACTTTCTGCCAACTTTTGCCATGTTTCCACATCAAAATAGCTTACTTCTTTTTCCATGTTGTCATCAAGTTTGTAAAAACGGTTAGAAGCAAGGCAAAATGTGCAAAGTGCTGTCCCCTTGGATGTTTGCCGGTAATCAGGATCTTTAACCAAATTACCTTCGATCAAAATAGAATTGAGGTTGTTCATAAAAGCCTCTTCAAAAAAAGTTACGGCTCAAAAAAGTGCCGCTACGGAAAAAAATAACCGTATGTAATAATAACAGGCGATCCTTGCATAGCGCTTTACTTTTCTTTTTGTTTTCGTGAATTTATCACGAGTTAGTGAATTCTTCACAAAAATTTAATTTATTTTTTCCAAAAGTAAAGCGTCATTCAAAGATGACCCTTTACTACATGTTATGAATAAAATAAAAAAAATAATTTTTGTTTTTGTCTTTTGTGCCGCAATATTTTTTAATGTATTTGCACAAGAGCAAAAAAAACTACCTGTTACTTTGGACATTTACGAATCCGGTTCTTTTGTGCAGCAATCGGCACTTACTAACCGTATGAATGTCCGCTTGTATATGCCGCTTAGTTTTATGTTTCGCTTAACATCTGCACACGAAGCTCCTGTACCGCCAAAAGGTGAGTTTAAAGACGGCAATATAAATTTTGGATTGGGTTTGTATCATCAAAAAACAGGGTCTAGAATTCTCTACGGTACTTTAGAAACAAGCGGACTTTCCAAACGGAGCGCAAATGTCTTTTCGCACTCGGCTCCATGGCTGGAAACACATACAGTATCAAATGCAGACTTAAAAACCACTGCTCTTGAAAGTGCAAAAAATGAATTCTATGCGCAGTTGATAAGTCCTAGACGAAAAATATTTAACGGCAAACTTAATCTTGAAAATTTTTATGCTTACTTTGCACCGCATGTTAGTGCAGATAAAAATACAGATTGGACAGCCGGTGTAAATTATAATTTCGGCAGGGCTTCCTCAATACGCAGCGAATTTTTTTGGACACAAAAAACTTTGCCGCAACGAAAATCGCTCGGATGGTTTTCCGATAAAATATATTTGCAAGAAAGAGATATGCGTTATTATGCAGCCAGTCTTGTATTTACTAATCCGTATGTAAGTGCCGCTTTTGATTTTGCACAGTCGCAAATTTTTAGTTGGGGTTCCGATATTTATGCCAACGGCGCATTGCGCATAGGTTCATCGCCATGGCGTGTTTCACTGGCTGTAGATGCTAGCGGAAGCCGTTACAGCTCAAGTACAGGAGCTATTGTCGGTGCCGGTTTACGGAGTGCTGCAAAATTTGAATGGTTTGGTATGCGCAGTTCTTTTTTTAAAATTTCCACAACACTAAAAAGTCCCGGCATAGATAATTTTTTTGATCAGTCTTCAAGTATTATTTACTATAGATTTCCTGTAATAAAAAATTTTCTTGTTACGCCTGCACGTTTAAGTTTTGAGATGGATCACAATGCGCATGACCGTTATGCGATAAGTGATGTATGGACAATAAAATCACTTTTTAATGCAGGGCCTGTGCGCCCGTCATTCGATGTAGCAATAAAACAATCAAGTACTGCACAAGAAACCGATAAAATTTTTCCGTATATAAATTTTCAAAATGATCATAAGTTTGAATCTGTAAAATTTACCGCTGCTATTTCTACTGCAATACCGGTGTCAAAAATATTTATAAATTTAAAAGCAAGCGGATCGTTAACAAAATTTGGCGAAAAAGAAAATGATTCGAATAATTTGGAGGATGTTTGGAATGCTGCATTCTATGCAGGCATATCCGGTAAATATGGACGGCTAAATGTAAAATGTTCAAACACAGGAAAAGATTCAAGCTGGCTTTGGACAATTACATGGAAACTGCAAAAAACTTTCGACACAAAAAAAAGTAATCGTTTAAGAAAAAAAACAAAGACTGTTATCACTGAGTCTTAGCTGTTACGCTGCCTTCTAAAAGACGTATTGCAAGAACATCGCCTTTTTTTGTATCACGAGGTTTGCGTAGGACTTTCCCTGTGCGTGTATTTACAACGACAGAAAATCCGCGCTGCATTATTTTTGCGGGGTCGCAGGATTCTAAAGTAGCTTTTGCGATGTTATAGCGGCTGCGCATATCTGTTATTTTTTCTTTTAGTCCGTACAAAAGATTTTCTTTTGCATCATCAAGGCGTATAAGGCGCGGCTGCAAAATTGAGCGGAACGCTCGTTCTAAATAATCTGTTTTAAAAGGCTTAATCAACAGGGCGGCGCGTTCAAGACGTCCGCTGATTGTGCGGTGCATTTGAGCAGAAAACGAGCGGACTGCATTCAAGGTGTCGGCATAATTTTCGCTTACCAATTCCGCCGCAGCAGAAGGTGTTGGGGCGCGCAAGTCGGCGGCAAAATCCTGCAGCGACATATCAGTTTCGTGTCCAACGGCACTTATTACCGGTATTGCAGAGGCAGCAACTGCACGGACAACACAATCATCGGAAAACGGCAGCAGGTCTTCCAGTGATCCTCCGCCGCGTCCGCAAATAATAACATCAGCAAGTTTCCATTGGTTAACCTGCCGTATACGGGCAGCTATAAATTCGGCTGCATCCTCACCCTGCACAGGTGTAGGCAGAATTACGACATCCAAACCGGCTGCGCGGCGCTTTAGAATATTTAATATATCACGCAGGGCCGCACCGGTGTGCGAGGTGATAATTGCAAGTTTTTCAGGAAAACGCGGAATTGGTTTTTTGTGCGCCTCGTCAAACAGCCCCTCAAGAGCGAACATCTTTTTTCGGCGTTCCAGCATAGCAAGAATATCGCCTGTGCCGGCAGCCTCCATAGCCTCTGCAACAAGCTGATAGGCACCGCGCGGCGCGTAAACCGAAATCCGTCCGGTAACACGTACAAACATCCCGTCTTTAGGCTGAAAGTCCAGATAGCGCAAGCTGCCTTTAAAAATAACGCCGGAAATTACCGCGCCGGTATCCTTTAGCGTCCAATAAAGATGCCCCAAACTGGACATTTTGCAATTAGAAATCTCACCTTCAACAAGCACACCGGAGAACGTATTTTCAAGCTGCCTTTTTATAAGGTCTGTTAGCTCCGTTACGGTGAATTTTTTTGGAGACATTGTTTACACATCTAAGTTTGTTACCGACAGTGCATTTGCTTCAATGAACTCGCGGCGGGGGGCAACGTTTTCGCCCATCAGGGTACTAAAAATCCGCTCCGCTTCGACGGCATCATTTAGGTGAATTTGCGTGATATTGCGCCGCATAGGGTCCATTGTTGTTTCCCAAAGCTGGTCAGGATTCATTTCGCCTAGACCTTTGTAACGCTGAACGGCAACTTTTGCCGGATCGCGGCCTGATTCTGATAAAATCTTATCTTTTTCCGCATCATCGTAAGCATAAAAGTTCTTTTTTTCGTAACTAATCTTGTAAAGCGGCGGCATGGCAAGGTAAACATGCCCTTTTTCCAGCATATCCTGCATATAACGATAAAAAAATGTCAAAAGAAGTGTGCGGATATGCGATCCGTCAACATCGGCATCAGCCATAATGATGATTTTATGGTAACGTATCTTGCTGGTATCAAACTCCTGCCCGCAGCCTGCCCCTACACTTGCTATGATAGGCTGCAATTTTTCGTTTGTGATTACGTTTTCCATACGGCTTTTTTCCACGTTGAGCATCTTGCCGAATAACGAAAGTATAGCCTGAAACTGTCTGTTACGCCCCATTTTGGCACTGCCGCCTGCCGAATCACCTTCAACAATGAATAATTCACAATTTGCAGGGTCCTTATCCGAACAATCAGCAAGTTTTCCGGGCAATCCTGCGCTGTCCATAGCATTTTTACGCCTTGTAGCATCACGAGCGGCACGGGCAGCAATGCGCGCCTTAGCTGCAAGCACTGATTTTTCCAGAATTCCTGAAATAACATCAGGATGTTGATCAAAATAAATCTCCAACTGTTCATTTATAAACGATTCCACCACTCCTTTTACTTCCGTATTGCCTAATTTGCCTTTGGTTTGCCCCTCAAACTGAGGATTAGGCACTTTTACGGATAAAACAGCAGTCAAACCTTCGCGGACATCATCACCGGAGAATGTTTCATCAAACTTTTTAGCCTGTTTTGACTTTTTAAGGAATTCATTTAGGGTGTGGGTAAGGGCCGTTTTAAAACCTACAAGATGAGTGCCGCCTTCGCGCGTGTTAATGTCATTTACAAACGAGTACATAATCTCGTTGTAGCCGTCATTATGCTGAATTGCACACTCAATTTCGATAGAACCCTGAACAGGCTCCTCGCGGCTGCCTTCGATATAAATAGGCTCTTTATAAAGATTGCTTTTACCCGCATTAAGATATTCAACAAAGCTCTTTACCCCGCCGTCAAACTTAAACTCATGCTCTTTTGGTGTTAAAAGACGCTCGTCGCGGATAGTAATTTTTAGACCCTTATTTAAAAATGCAAGCTCGCGTAAACGGTTGCTTAAAGCATCAAAATTGTAAACCGTAGTTTCTGTAAAAATTGATGAATCAGCCTTAAAACGTATGGTTGTACCGTTTTTTGTAGTAATTTCGCCGGTTTCGTGAGTTGGAGCTTCAGGCTTGCCTATTTTATAGCGTTGAGTAAAAACTTTGCCGTCTTTGTGAACGAATGCCTCGCACCAAAGCGAAAGGGCATTTACAACCGAAACACCTACACCGTGCAAGCCGCCTGATACTTTATATGATTTTTTATCAAACTTGCCGCCTGCATGCAAACGTGTCATTACAAGCTCTAAGGCACTGACTTTTTCTTGCGGATGAATATCAACGGGTATACCGCGCCCGTTATCTTCGACACGGACAACATCGTTGCCTTCTAGGACAACCAAAATCTCGCTGCAAAAACCCTGCATTGCCTCGTCGATACAGTTATCGACAACCTCAAAAACAAGGTGATGCAAACCGTCAACGCTGGTCGTGCCGATATACATGCCCGGTCTCATTCTAACCGGTTCAAGACCCTCTAAAACCTGAATATTCGAAGCCGAATAATTATTTGTCTGTTCTTCCATACCGGTAATTATAGCATAAAAGCAGACTTTGGGTAAGCAGTCAAATTGCAGGGGGGGGTATTTAAACTATCAACAAAGACCAAAGCATAACCTACGTGCAGGCTCTGAGGCGGGGTGTTTTTATTAAATTCTTATTCCTCGTCTTCTCCTCCGTGTTCCTCTGTGTGCCTCCGTGTTAAAATTCTTTAAATGTGCCATTAAAAATTGTTTGCACCCATTTCAGCACACACTTTTCAGCCCTATTGACATAAAGCTAAAAATTGTTTAATCTTCGTACAGTTTGCACTGGGGATGTTCCGGTTTCGACTGGTACGGTTCGGGGTGTAGGCTGCAGGTGGAGTGCCGACCTCCTAATATTCGGCAAAAAAATTAATTGCCAAAACTAGCAATTACGACTACGCCTTAGCGGCATAATCGCGCGGCACCGCCCCGCCGCCTTGAGGGACGGATGCTGCGTCGCAATCAGGGCTGGTCAATTAGCGTGTTTGGACGCTATGCGATAAGAACAATCCAAAATACGGGGTCCCCGCGTGCCGCGAAGCCAAGTGACCCTCGACAATTCAATCCACGGCTAAACCTGTAGAAGTTTACACAACGCGTATTAGGACGCGGGTTCAACTCCCGCCATCTCCAATTTGATCACTTTGGCTTGACAAGCACCCTATTTTACCTTGAAACTTTACAATTTTTAGGGTAGTCTACTATGACATAGCTGGGAGTTTTCTTTGTTTTTAAAAAGTTTGGACATTTTTGGTTTTAAGTCGTTTGCAGACAAAACGCGCATTGAATTTGCCGATGGGATTACCGCACTCTTGGGACCCAACGGCTGCGGTAAATCGAATGTGGTTGACGCGATAAAGTGGGTTCTAGGCGAGCAAAAAACAGGCGCGCTGCGTGCCGACAAAATGGAAGACGTTATTTTTAACGGTACAGAATCGCGAAAGGCGCTTAGTGTGGCAGAAGTTACCTTAACTCTTGCTAACGAAACAGGTTTGCTGCCTATTGATATGCCGGAAGTGCAGATCCGCCGCCGTCTTTACCGCTCAGGTGAAAGTGAATATTCAATAAATTCGCAGGAAAAAAAATTAAAAGATGTCCGCGAACTTTTTATGGATACAGGCGTTGGAAAAGCGGCGTATTCCGTGATGGAACAGGGCAAAATAGATCAAGTTTTATCTTCCAAGCCGGAGGATAGGCGGTATTTATTCGAAGAAGCCGCAGGAATTACAAGTTATAAGGCAAAAACACGCGAAGCAGAGCTAAAAATTGCCAGAACTGAGGAAAATATTAAGCAAGTAGAGGCTTTAATCAAGGAAATAAAGCGTAATTATGATACACTAGAGGTTCAGGCGGCAAAAACTATCCGTTATCGTGCCTTAAAAGATGAAATTTTCGGTCTTGAACGTGATATTCAGTTGTTACGCCTTAAACAATTTCGTGACGAGCGGGATGCCCGCGGCGAAACCTTAAAAAACCGCATAACAGAACGCGATGGCCTGCAAAAGGAGCTTGAAGAAACTTCCAAAACGCTGGACGATTTTGTTGACGAAGTTGCCGCTCTGCAAAATCAACTTTCCGCCTGCCAGCTTGAAGGCTTATCTTTACAAAAAGATAAAACAAACAAAGAAAATGAAGTGGGTCTTTTAACCGAGCAGCGCACCCAAATTAGCGGGCAAATTGCATTGATCGAATCACGGTTGCAGTCAATTACTCTAAAAATCGAAGAACTTAACGAAGATGCTGACGAGCAAGACGGTGTTGTCCGCGATTTACAGAAGAAAGTGCAGAGTTACGAAGAAAATATCACTTCTTTTACCGAACAAATCAATGTTGCAGCATCAAAATCAACAGAAAATGACGAAACTATCAAGGATTGCGAGGCTGATATTGTCAATTTGGAGACAAAACGAGGCGAAACAGAGACAAAACTTGAATCAATTACTGATGATATTGTCGCGGCGCTTGATGCCGGTCTAAAAAATGCCGGTTATTCTGCTGGAGAGCGCGTAAAAAATCAAGAAAGCTTGGAAGAAGCACTTAAAAAACTGGAAACTTTGTTAAAAGGCAGGGAAGTTTTATTGCGCGACCTTGTAGACGCAGCAGATAGGGCAGCATCAGGCAATCCTTTAAACCCCAATCAAACCAAGCAAATTGCCCAAACTCTAGCTGAAGCTTTTGGTGAAAGTGCTGCTTTTGTACGCGATATAAACACATTATTTGCCGCTTACAAGGCAAGTACTCCTACATTTATTGACGAATTCTTGGCTCCTGAAGGTATTATCACCCAAAAACGCAGCTTTGATGCGGAAATTAGATCTTGTAAAGAGCAGGTTGCCGCAAAAAGGCAGCAAATTATCGAACTACGCGGCGAAAACGAAAAAATCAGCATCAAAATTGATGAATACAAGGCAACATTGCACGATTTACAGATGAACCGCACCCGCATGATTGCAGAAAAAGCTGCCGCTGAGGATAAAGCAAGGCTTATCAGGCGGCAAATTGCCGAACAGGAAGCTCAATTAAAGGCGGTACAGGATGAAATCTTTGCTCAAAATAAACGTTTTTCAGAAATTAACGAGCGTATAGAAGATACTGAATCAGAAATTGCTGATATTACCAAACGCGGACAAGAGATTTTGGTTAAGCTGGATAAGTTGGAAAAGGATATTACCAAGCGCAACAGCGAAGTTTCCGGCAAGCAGGCAAAGCAAATAAAACAAAAAGAGTCTCTGGATAAGGCGCGTTTTTTAGTAGAAAAACTAACTTTAGAAATAGCACAGTCGGAAAACGAGATTAATAATATTCAGGAAAATTTCCGCGAAACACATTCACGCGACCTTTTGGAATTCGAGGAGCGTATTTATCAAATTACAATTCCGCAAGCCGCACTGCGCGAAGATTTAGCAAAACAAAAAGCGGCAGAACGCGAAATGGGGCAGATAAACTATATGGCACCGGAGGAATTTAAAGAAGTCAAGACACGCTATGATTTTATGAGCAAACAGATCGAAGACTTGGAAAAAGCAAAATCCGACATGGAAGAAGTAGCGGCTATCAGCAGACAAAAATCTTCGGATATGTTTATGTCAAGTTTTGCAAAAATAAAAAAGAATTTTCATAATATGTTCCGGCGGCTTTTTGGAGGCGGGCAGGGGATTTTGCGTCTTGTTGATGCCGAAAATGTTTTGGAATCCGGCATTGAGATTTTTGCACAGCCTCCGCGCAAAAAACTTGAAAACATCAGTCTGTTATCCGGCGGCGAAAAAACAATGACGGCGGTTGCTCTTTTGTTCGCAACATACCTTGTAAAACCTTCACCGTTTTGTTTTCTTGACGAAATTGATGCCGCTCTTGATGCCGATAACGTAAGCCGTTTTGTTGCAATGCTGCGGGAATTCGGTAAGAAAAGCCAATTCATCGTGATTACTCACAATACAAAAACAAGCACCAGCGCATCTACACTGTTGGGTGTTACAATGGAAAACGGCGTTACAAAAACCGTCGCCCTAAAAATACGAAGAGGCAATAACGAGATGGGCGAAAACGAAGGTTTGGATATGGATGCAGAATACATTGATGTTGATTTTGTGGAAGAAGAAGCCCCGCCTGATGATATAAACCTGCCTCCAATCGCCGATAATATAAAATAATGGCAAAAAAAGACACGTTTGAAAGTTTAACTTCATCTATGGTGCAAGACGATAAGTTAAAATTGCTAGAAAAAATAATGGCGCGTACCGAACTGCCGCAACGTTCTTTGTTAGACGAACATGCTGAAGTACAGCCTGCAGAAACAACAGATGCGCTTTTTCAACGTCTTTCTTGGTTTAAAAAAATTATCTATATCATAATTGCTTTTTTTAAAGGAAAAAATTCCCAGTCTGTTTTTTCCGATTCATTGATTGCAGCAGAAGGCCGCGCAATTGATGCGGCATACCCCGGAATGTACGACTATCAACACACACTGCTTAAACAAGATTTTCAATCAGAGCTTATCAAATTAAAAGAAGCGGTCAGATTTTTTTATTCTGCGCTGGATTCAAGTGTCAATAAAGCAAGCGGTGATTTTTTTGTTTTTTTGGGTGCGGCGGAAATGCCGGAGATTGATAAAGCATTGGCAGAAGGTACAGACCCTTCTGTTTATTGCGCAGAACAGCCTGATATTCCCATTACAAAACTGCGCCGCAATGCATTGGAATTTGTTGAATCAACAGTTGGAGCTATTTCTGATGATCACCGCAACACAATGTATCAAAATGCAAGGCAGTTAATTTGTTTAAGACAATTATCATCTTTTTTATTTGACAGACTTATACTTTCGTTTAACAACCATAACCCTGAGGCAGGAATAGCATGTCCTGTTAATCCTATTAAGAGTCTTTTAATAACGCTAAATAATATTTTATTTTCGTTAAAGACAACGCCTTCTATAACATTGCTAAGTTCTATGTTTATTTTTATTATGCAGGAACACGAAGGCGAAGATGGTTTTGAGGTTAATTTGGAAATGCAAAAGTTTACAGAGCGTGCAGAAAAATCACTTGATGTAATACGTACATTCAACAGACGTATACCTATTACACGTATACTTCGTTGTGCAACTAGAGATATGAGCTTGCAGCCTGTTGAGATTTCCGGCGGAGAAGACTGGTTTGCAAAGTATCGTGATAGTTGGTTAAAAAAAGTAAGCGAGCAGTTTAATAAGTATATTATTGACAATCGCAGAGAACATATTTCTAAACTGTATAAAAATTTGTTTGGCGATTTTAAAATCGAACCTTTTGAAAATGTTCAAACAAATGAACAAGATGAAGGTGTACCTGTTGATGAAATACAAAACATATCAATACTTTTAGCATTCCATAAAAAAATATTTATGCCGGAAATAAATATTGTACTGCGCCCCATACTTATAAATGGAGAATTTGAAAAAAAAGAAAACCGTGTTGAATTTACAGAAAGCTACAATGTTCTTATAAAACTTGATGACACGATAAAAAATTTTACAACAAAACTTTTAGAGGGCGGTGAATTTGGAAAACGCTGGGAACAATTGACATCAGATGTACAGTCGGTAGCAATACGGCGAAGAAAGTCGCAAATATTATTTGAAGAAATAAGAGGCATTGTGGGAAATATTATTAGCGAAACCAGCGAGCAGTTAACTTGTATGGAACGTGTTTTACGGGGGATTCTTAATGATAAGCCTGATAAAAAATATGAATCTCTTACCAACTTGCCCGTGATTTGCGGCAAGGGAACCACATTTATGGACGGTATGACAAGCGGCTTAAAAAAATTACAAGAAATGATAATTCTTGTTGATGAAATTAAAAATATTGATAATGTAGATTGATGTAGATTTATGACCTTACAAACTGTGTGCTAATACGGTATCATAAAATTATGGACATGCTGGCAATTCAATTAAATGAGATTCTTGACGGATGCGTTGCCGGAAGACTTTTGTCGAAATTCGGACGGCGCATTTATTTTCCAAAAGGAATCATTGCACAAGGTTTTGAGGCAAAGAAGGCTGCTACTTTTGCCAATGCGACAATCGGTATGGCTTACAATGTCGGTAGACCATTGATGCTTTCCGCGTTTACCCGTCTTATGCCCACGCTTACTTCTGCCGAGATGGTTGCTTACGCCCCCACAGCCGGTATTCCTGAGGTTCGTGAGCTTTGGAAAAAGCTGATTTTGGAAAAAAATCCTTCGCTAGACAGCAATTTGATTTCATTACCGGTGGTTGTGCCAGGTATTACGGCTGGAATTTCGTTTACCGCCGACCTTTTTCTTGATGAAGACTGCACTTTTTTAGCAGGAGCCCCCTCTTGGGATAATTACAAGTTGATTTTTGAAGAACGCCGCGGCGGATATTTACGCGGAATACCGCTTTTTGACACATCTGCAGGTGATAATGCCGGTTTGGATATAAAAAACATCACCAGAATCATAAAGGATGAGGCAAAACGCGGCGTGGTGCGGATTATTTTGAATTTTCCCAACAATCCTTCCGGCTATGCACCTAATAATGCAGAAGAGGATGCCCTTGTTGATTGCATTGTTGAGGCAGCAGATAAGGGAGCTGATGTCCTAGTTATAAGCGATGATGCCTACTTTGGACTTTTTTATGAAGAGGAAACCTGCAAAGAATCAATATTCAGCCGCCTCTGTAATGCCCATAAAAATATTCTTGCTGTAAAAGCCGATGGTCCTACAAAAGAGGATTACAGTTGGGGCTTCCGTCTGGCTATGGTAACTTTCGGTTCTGCCGGAATGAACACAGAACAGTTTGATGCACTTACAACAAAGTTTATGGGAACAATACGTTCCTCAGTTTCATGCTCGAATACACCGTCGCAAAACTTTTTGATTAAAACATACAAAGATGAAAATACAGCAGCCGAAAAGCAAGACCTTTTTAACCTTTTAAAAACCAGATACCTAACCGTAAAAAAAGTGATTGCCGAGCATTCCGGATCTACAGCGCTTACACCCTTACCGTTTAACTCCGGCTATTTTATGACATTGTGCTGCAAAAAAAACAATGCCGAACAACTGCGCTTGGAACTATTGCATAAACACGGCATAGGCACAGTATCCCTAGAAAATAAATACCTGCGCGTAGCATTCGCCGCTATGGAACAATCGGACATCATTCCGGTATTTAACACCATATACAAAACCGCAGAAGATTTATAGCATATTTTTTATTCATCGAATTCGCCTAACTCTTTTGCGAACATATCGTAAAGAGCGCGGGACTTTTCCATAAGCGGACCAGGTCTGCTTTTTGATGATTTGCCCATACCGAACATTTTTGCAAGAGTACGTTTTGCATTTGCAAGCGCATCTTTGCGTATGTCAGGATCGTTTGTATCGCCGAATTTATATTCTAAATATCCGTTAAGATAAAGCACGCCTTCATAACCATAATTTTTATCTGTGTCTGGACCCAAGTTGCCAAGTGCAGACAATGATTCCTTGCCGGTTTGTTCTTTTTTAAGTGCTTCGGAATAAAAAAAACGAGCTTTCTTTTTTAGCAAAACGGCAAGCCAGTCGTAATGTTGACCGCTTTCTGCTTTATCCAGATGATCCAAAAGCCAACCTGCCCTTAATGCGGCTAAGGCTTGCTTTATAGTCGGTGAAAATTGCGGCGTATAATAATCATAACAGCGCATAACAAGATATTGCGAAACCATACCGGAAACAAGATCACGCGGTGACTCAAAGTCAACATTAGGATGTAACATTTCAACTTCTTTTTTCCGTGCCGCTGTATCATTTCCTGCTGCGTCTATTTTATCGCTAGGCAGTTTTAAAAAATCGGCATCCATCGAAGCAAACCAGCAAATAGGACATACGGTAGCAAGATATGCAAGCGGATACAAACTTCCGTATTTTGCAGACGGCTCGTAAAGTCTGTGCAGCTCATCTGTAAGTTCACCGGCAATTAAGCGTCCGCTGCCTGATAATAATTCTTCGCGGTGGAATGCAGTTTCGCACACAGGACATGAAGTACTTTCTTTTGCTTGATACGATATTTTTAAAGGAGCATCTTTTGCCGGTTTTGCCATTAATTTACCTCGGTGCTTAAAACAGTTATCTGAATATTATCAGGTTCAATAGACATTACAGTAACATCATCCGGCAACGATTCTAAAACTTTTAATTCATAAACACCGGTTTTAGTAACCGTTGAACAATCTAAATATAATATATTATTCTGAAAGTCAATTGTTTCGATAGCTGTGTAATATCCTTGCAAGCGCAGGTTTACTGAATTTTGCTCCTGTTCTACTTTAAAAGCAGGATCCAAATTGATAATGCTAACTGCTATGTTTGATATATCTTTTGTAATTTGTATAGGCTCAATGTTCAAAGTACACTCAACAGAATCAGAGCCGCGAATTTTTACAAGCTCAGGCACCTTAATTTTGATATTACGTGTAAAGCTTTCGCTGCGCTGACTTAAATTAATTTGTTCTGTAGAAATAGTACTTAGTCTTGTAAGAAAATTTTCAGGTCCTTCTATTTCTATTTTAGCCGGATTTACAATTTGATTCTTTAATTCAAAACCTTGAGGAGGTTTACCTAAAATTGAAGGTGTTACAATAACAGTTTTTAAAACTCTATTATCAAGCTCAACAGCAATAACAGGCGGATTAATATCTATTTCTAATGTATCAACCTGCAAGGCAGAACCAAGTTTTCTAATTGAAACAGGAACTTCATACTTTCCGATACCTGAAAAACTATCTGTATCGATATAAGCTATAATATCATTTTCGTTTATTGCAGAAATTTCGCCGCGTATTCCCCGCAACTGTATAGTTATTTTTTGCGGAATACTATTTGTAATAATAAGACTGTTTACTTCCGGCGGATTTAAACTTACGGTTATCTTTTTTGTTTCCAACGAAGAAAACCGGTTGAACACAAAAATAATAAGAGCGATTGCCAGTGAAATTGTTTTTGCAGGCCAGTTATGTGTAATACTTTCTTTTAATTTATTGATGTTCATTTTTTTAACACCTCGTCAGCGGAACCTATAGGTGTAATATCTGCAGCTTCAGCTTTGTTAATATTTTGTTCCGTTGATTTTGCCTCCCCGCGTGCACCGCGATCCAATAGATCATGTAATTTATTTTGTATTTCTTCAGGTTTTAAATCGTAGTAAATTTTGCCTTCGTAAGCTATGGAAATAGCTCCGGTTTCTTCTGAAACCACAAGAACCACAGCATCAGAGTTTTCGCTCATACCAAGTGCTGCACGGTGACGCGTTCCAAAACTTTTTTTAATATGCTGTTGTTCGGAAAGCGGCAAGAAACAACCTGAGGCAACAATTTTTCCGTTCTGTATGATCATGGCACCATCATGCAATGGACCGTCAAACTGAAAAACAGTAACAATCAATGTAGAAGAAATTTCACCGTTAATTCTTGTTCCTGTTTCTATGATATTGCGTATATTTGTCCTGCGCGGAAAAACAACAAGCATGCCGCGCCGCTGTTCAGAGAGTATCTCTGCAGCCGTTATAACAGATTCAAGCTGTCCCAAACGCGGCTTTTGATCAGGCTTAAAAATTTCTGTAAGACCTAAGCTTATAATAATTTTCCGTAATTCCGGCTGGAACACAATAACTATTACTGCAAGAAGTCCGGGAGCTAAGAGTTTAAGCAGCCACAATAATGTTGACAGCTTTAAAACATAAGCAACAACAAAAACAAGTGCAAGTAAACCTGCACCCTTTACCAATTGAAATGCCTGCGTCTTTGCTAAAAGCTCGTAAGCTTTGTACAACAAAAATGCAAGTACAAGAACATCCAACACAGGACGTATATAATCATAAATTGCACTTAACGGTGTTAACCAATCAAACACATTATGCTCCTACATATTCCTATTAACACTTAGTTTTCCGTTCTGAAAAATTTTATTAGCCTGCTTTATATATTTTTCCGGAATTTTTATATTGCAATTTTTTGCGGCATCAAGGTCGATCAAAAAATCTGACTCTGACGGATCGGTGATTAGTTTTACCGGTATGTCCGCCGGTTTTTTTCCGTTTATAATTTGAAAGATTATGTCAGAACATGCAATACCTGCTTTATAGTAATCAAAACCGGAAGCTATAAGGCAGCCGCCGTCTACAGCGCCTGTAACATCACCGGAAAATATCGGTTTTTTTGCAGTCTTAAAAACGCTAATCAATGCCTGTAATCCTGAAAATACAGTGTTGTCGGTTGTAAGATAAAGTCCGTCAACTCTATCTATAATTGCTTGTGCAGCTTGTTTTATTTCTGCAGATGTATTGATAGATTGTGTAACAAGTTTTATGTTATTTTTCTTGCAGCCGGCTTCTACCTGCCTTAATGCAGAAAGCGAGTTTGCCTCTGCAGATGTATAAATGTAGCCTAATGTTTTTATTCCGGCTATCTCTTTAAAAAGTGTTATGTGCTGTACAGTTGGAATAGCATCTGACAATCCTGTAACGTTGCCTTCGCCATGGGTGAGCGTTCTAACTAAACCTGCACCTACAGGATCTGTAACAGTTGCAAAAACAACAGGAATATCCTTTATGGAATTTGCCAAAGCCTGAGCAGTTGGAGTTGCGATACCAACTGCAATATTTACTTTTTCGTTTTTAAATTTTGCTGCAATCTGTGAGGCAGTACTCATATCGCCGTTTGCATTTTGCAGATCGTAAACAGCATTAACACCTTTTGCTTTTAAACCATCTTGTATACCTTTTTCCACAGCGTCAAGCGCTACATGCTGTACAATTTTTGATATGCCGATTTTTACTTCTTTACCCTGAGCAAAAGCCGAAGGCAGCACACTGCAAATCATAACAAAAACAAAAAGATTCTTCATACCATTCCTCCTATCTGTTGCAATATACCTTAGTGCAATATACCTTAATGATACATTAAGAAGTGCCTACTGAAAAGGTGCTGTTTTAATTTTTAGGTGCCCTTTACTTTACAATCATCACTTTTCTTATTTCGTCTATGTCAGGTGCTACTATGCGGACAAAGTACATGCCGCGTGCTACGGGGTTTCCTCCGTTATTTTTGCCATCCCATTGGGCTGCGTATTCGCCCGGCTCGCGGTGTCCGCGGTAAAGAACCTTTACAACTGTGCCGTCCATTGTAAATACTTGAACGGTAACTTGACCGGGCTTTGTTAAAATATAGTTAAGCACAGCTTGCTCACCTTGCAATGGATTTATTACGTTATTTAAAATCGTAGCACCTGAACGTTGATAGTATATATTTTTTGCGTTTAACACAAATGGTCTTAATTTTTTGTACCAGTCTGCAGGTATATCACCGGGTGCTGAATCAAGACGCACACAGTATAGAGGGACATCAGTATCTAAACCTGCAGCGGCATTTTGCATAGGCTGCGGAATAGAAAATATAAATTCAACTACTGAATTGTTTTTAATTTTATCTTTTAATATTTTGTAGTAATAATGATGATTACCCTCTGATTCAGGTAGAATTATATTGCCGCCTGTGTATGGCAGCGGAATCATATTTAGCGTTTCAGGCAGCCATAAACCAACATTGTCAAGGCGATCTTCTGCTTTAGCTTTGTATTCATTCGGTATGTTTGAATCGAATATCAACTGCGGACTTTGACCGTCTGTTAGTGTAACATCGTTTTGCAAAATATTTTCTACAGCAATATCAGTAAGCTGAATTTTTTCGCTGCCGTCATAAATCTGCGCCATACCTAGACGAACATTTTCTATACCGGCAATATCACGCGCATAAAGCGGCCAAAATGAAAGATAAGGATCATCACTTGATGAAGGATGTTCCATAATCAATAGATCTGAAACACGGCGTAAGCCTTGCACAGGACGAGTCGGCTGTATATGAGATGCAAACTTATTTGGCAATTCAATTTTTTTAGGCCAATCATAATTGTGCGGCAAAGGAAAACGATTAGGATCACTGTCATCATCATCTCTATACCAATAGACATGAATGCCGAACGAAGATCCTAAATCTTCTTTTGTAAAGTCATAGTTATGAGGGTATTTAGGCAATGTACTTGCCGATCCGCCTGTAGGATTAATTACAAGATAAGCATAAGCAGCATCTTCTATATCAGCAAATATAGAAACATCAAATGGAATACCATTAACTAATTCGTCTGCGCTAAATGCATTATCAATTTGTAAAATAAAATCACCAACAAATTCTGTAGGTGTCTCTATTCTTGTAGGAGGGGTTGTAATTGTATCGAATGTTGTAACAGTAAGGACTACTACATCATTACATAATACACCTGTAATATTTCTACCTGCGATAGTCTTAGCGACAAGACTTTCGACAGTTGATTTATTAACAAGCTCCGTCATTTTTACAAAAACTTGCGGATTGTTTGGTATTGCCAGCATATATGCAATGCGCGGCGGAGATGTATCGGCAGGGATTAAATAAGGAGCATCAGCAACAATTATAACATGATCGATAGTACCATCAGTTAAAGTTGAATTACTAATATAAACTTCGGGACGTTCACCTGTATCGTTGTATATTTTTTCTTTTAAATAAACATAAATTGAATCTGTATCGTCTGTATCACCGGTAACCGTATTTATTTTTTGATAACCATTAGTACCTTTTCCTGTATCCAATTCATATCCGTCTACGACAACAGAAAAACCGGAGAAGTTAGAATCGGTTTGTGATCCTACTTGTAAACGAATTCTATCAATCCTGCCGTTAAAATCTGAATCTTCTGTATAAGTATATAAAAATAATTTTTCACTTTTCCAAAACACACAGTAATGCGACCTTGGAAGAGACGGAGCAAGCGGATCACGATACGGAAGCGCTAGTGTATGGGCTGC